>JBKJLP010000478.1:0-2681 GCA_046596735.1 Mycobacteriales bacterium
CTTCTGTCTCACAGACCAACGCCTTCTACATCAAAGGCTGACAGGGCGACGCCCCGGACGAACGTCCCTTTGACGGCATCGCCGCTCAAGCAGGGTCGGCGCCGCTGATGTCGACTGGAGACGTCTGGACACAAACGGTGGCCTGCAGAGGATCCTCAACCGGCGCCGGCTACGGAGGCTGCCGGCGCGTGACGCAAACGCTTCTCAGCTGGTGATCGAGAGCTGCCTCTCGGTCGCGCGCCTGTCGCCCGAAACCGGTGCCGTATTCCTCGGGGTAGCCTTCGCGCACGGCCGCTTGGTTGCCGTGATCGGACTTTCCTTGGACGTGATGGCTATGAGCAGCAATATCTGGCTTCCCTCACCCCCGCGGCTGCCGCCCGCGCCAGGCCTTGCGGTATCAATCGCGTTCGAGCGGAAACTCACGGGGATGTCATCGTGAAGGTGGTCCTGCTGGCGCTGGGGTCACGCGGTGATGTCGAGCCGATGGTCGCACTGGGCAAGGCACTGCAGGGCATAGGTAAGCCTGTGACGGTCGTCGCGCTACGGGACTTCGCACCGCTTGTCGAGGCAGCAGGACTGACGTTCATGCCGATCGACTGGTCCGTGTCGGAGATGTCCCCTCACGCCGCCACGGAGATGGCCCGCAAGGTCGCCGGTGGCGGGTGGTCCTTCACCCGCGCCGTCAGCGCTTGGCTTGCCGACATCGCGCCACAGGTCACCGCGGCCGAGATGGCGGCGGTCGAACCGGGCGACCTGGTCGTTGCGGGGGTGATGTCGATCGATGACGCCGTAGCCCTCCAGGAAGCGCGCGGGTGCCTTGCCGTCGGCGTGCTCATGCAGCCACTATTACCCACGGACTTCGGCCCGAGCACACCGTTTGCGCTCCGCCGAAAAGCCAGGAACCGGCTGAACAGATGGTCCGGACGGGCGGCCCTCGCGGCCAGCGCGGCGATGTGCACCACGACCGGTAGCCACCTGCGTGACCAGCTGCACCTGCCGCACACCAGGGCGCTCGGATTCGCTCGGCTCCTCCAGACGGTCCCCACGCTGCTTGCCACCAGCCCCCTGGTGACCCCGCCACCGGGCGACTGGCCTGGCAACATCTGCCAGACGGGCCTCTGGCTCGACGACAGCCCGACCTGGGACCCGCCCGCAGATCTGACGGAGTTCCTGGCCGCGGGGGATCCGCCGGTCTTCATCGGCTTCGGCAGCATGCCCAGCCCCGATCCGAGCGCCGACGTCAAGCTCATGGTGCAGGCTGCACGCCAAGCCGGTCATCGCGCGGTGATCCGGTTAGCACATGACTCGATCGACCCTGGAGATCCGCCCCCTGACGTGTACCTGCTTCGCGAAGCGCCCTACCGATGGCTCTTCCCGCAGATGGCAGCGATCATCCACCACGGCGGCGCCGGCACCACCGCAGAAGCGCTCCTGGCGGGCGTGCCCAATACTGTCGTGGCCTTCGGCGGAGACCAGCCCTACCACGGGCGCCGCATCCAGGACCTTGGCGCCGGCCCCGCTCCGATCAAACGAAGCCAGCTCACCGGCGACCGACTGACCGAGCTCATCACCACCCTGACCCGACCCGCTCAGGCGGCTCAATGGCTCGCCGGCGCCACCGAGGCCAGATCCCACCTGCTAAAGGAGCGAGGCCTGGAGGTTGCCGTGGAGCGACTGTCGAAGCTCTTGACGAGCTGTGACCCGCTCGCACGCAGTACGAGCGCCACAGAGTGAAGTCCTTGACCAACCCGCCGCGTCACGCCGCCTACCAAGTCGTCGTACCGACGCGACTGAGCCTCACGAGGCGCAAGGTCAGAAAGTAGACCGACCTTGTCCCTGTCCCTTTCGGCGGTCGGACAGCGGTGTCGTTTTCAGTGGTTTGGTGGTCATGCTCCCTGGGAGGCTCGGTTTGCTCGAGGGAGGGCTTTGCTCGCCTGTCGCCGCTGCAGCCAGGCCGGGCGGTATCGCCAGATGCGGGCCGCCAAGAGCGATACAACGATCATGACCGCGAACGTCAGGAGTGAAAACGCGATAGAACCGGAGATTAGTCGGCTGCCTTGGGAGACAGTGACGGCCGCCCCGAGCCAGGTGGAGTGCACGGTCACTGTCCTGCCACCGCCAAGCTGCTCTGCAGCGTCGGTCAAGGCATTCATGGTGGCCATGGCCATCCCGGCCCACGCGTACAACATGATCGTGAAAGTGATCATCCCGGTCCATACGTGAGGAAGCTTGCGTCCCTCGGCCAGCTTGAACTGGTACGCCAGAACCGAAGCCGGGCCGAGGTCTTGGACGGCCTGCGACATTCCGACGTCGGCGGCCGCGGCGCTCAGGTCGGACCGCAGCTCCTGCCGCAGCCCTTTGCGGTACCCGCCGGGGACGTCCTGTGCGAGGAAGTCGACCTTGGACACGTACCATTCGCGGCGAATCCGGTCGGTGAGCCGAAGGTGGGTGGTCGGGGACGGGTTCATGTGGGCTCCTCGTGGGTCGGTTCGCCGGGTTCGTCGTCGGACTTCGGGCACAAATCCGTGCGGTCGAGGGTCGCCGCGACGGTGATGGTCAGCTCAAGCCAGGAACGCGTGGAGCGGGTGAGCTCGGCGGTGCCCTTGAGGGTTGGTAGGTAGTACTTGCGGGCAGGACCCAACGAGGACGCGACCAGGCGCGAGGCGATGAGCCCCTCGCGT
>JBKJLP010000185.1:0-6424 GCA_046596735.1 Mycobacteriales bacterium
AAACGCCCGGCTCCATTCCGAACCCGGAAGCTAAGCCTTTCAGCGCCGATGGTACTGCACGGGGGACTGTGTGGGAGAGTAGGACGCCGCCGGACATACTTACGACAAGGGTCGCCCATTTATGGGCGGCCCTTGTCGTGTTTTCACGAGCAATACTTGCTGACATAAACTCAAGAGGGTGCACAGATGAACGAGGACGAGCGCGCAGGGCGTACCAACCGCACCGGTTCGGGCGCGAGTCGGCCGACGAAGGGCGGGTCCCCGCGGGCGTCCTCCGGGCGCGCGCAGACCCGGTCGAGTTCTGAGTCTTCTGCGGCCAGCAAGCGACCCGCCTCGGCGGGCAACCCCGAACGCGCCCGCGGTGGCAAGCCCGCTGGCGGCGCAGGTCGGCCGACGTCGTCGAATCGCGGCAGCGGCGCTTCCGCCGCCGGACGCCCGACCCGCGGCGAGCGTCCTACCGGTGGCGACCGTCCCGAGCGGACGGGTCGCCCCACGGGGTCTGCCGGCCGGCCGGCCGCCGCCGGCCCCTCCGGGCGGCCCACCGGGCCGGGCGTTCGGTCAGAGCGGCCGGCGCGGCCCACGGGCGGAGCAGGGCGTCCGGAGCGCGCCGCCCGGCCCAGCGAGCGGCCCGAGCGCAACGCTCGGCCGGGCGCCGGGGGACGTCCTGATCGTGCTCAGCGCCCGGGGGAGCGGGAGCAGCGTTCGGACCGCGCGCAACGCAGCGCTGGGCCCACGACGCGGCTCACCGAAGAGCAGCGCGCCGAGATCGCCTCGCGTTATGACCCGCGACGGGAACGTCGACGTCAAGAGGCGCGCGTGGCGCTGCCCGACGATGTTGAGCCGCAGATGCTCGACCCGCAGGTGCGTACCGAGCTGCGCTCGCTCGCTAAGGACACCAGCGACGTGGTTGCGCGCCACCTGGTGATGACCGGTCGCCTCATCGACGACGACCCCCAAGCGGCGCTCACGCATGCCCGCGCCGCTCGCGCCATGGCTGGCCGGGTAGGGGCGGTGCGCGAAGCGGTGGGAATCGCGGCGTATCACGCGGGGGAGTGGGCAGATGCCCTGTCCGAGCTGCGCGCGGCGCGGCGCATCACCGGTCGCCACGACCAGCTGCCCGTCATGGCCGACTGTGAGCGCGCCCTGGGTCGACCGGAGAAGCCGCTGGCGTACGGCGATGACCACGCGGTAAGCAAACTGGCGCAGGACGTCCAGGTGGAGCTCGTCATCGTGCTCGCCGGCGCCCGCGTCGACCTCGCCCAGCCGGACGCCGCGGTGCTGCTGCTGCAGGAGCCGGCCAAGCGCACCTTGTCGAGGCGTCCATGGGCCGCGCGGCTGTGGTACGCCTACGCCGACGCGCTGCTCGCGGCCGGACGTGACAACGAGGCGCGTACGTGGTTCGCCAAGGCCGTCGACGTCGACCTCGAGGGTGAGACCGACGCGGTCGACCGTTTGCTCGAGCTCGACGGCGTCGTTCTGGACGACCCCGAGGACGAGGACGACGCGTCTGGGGCCCCGACCGACTAGTCCGCGACCGGCTCGACCTGATCGAGCCAGCGCAGGATGCCGACGAGGTTGGCCTCGTCGCTGTTGAGGGCCTCGTGCTTCTCGCGCAGTGCGGGGTTGTCGGTGACCGCGGCGTAGCGCGCGCGTGTGCGCTCTCGTACAGCAGCGACGGCGTGGTCGAGCTCAAGCCCTTGCCGCCGGACGTCCCGAGCCAGCTCCACCCACAGCTCGAGCTCTTCCGCGCTGCGGTCCAGCGTCGTCCCAACCTCGCTCACCGGTCCGAAGTGACTGAACAGCAACCGGGTCGGCTTGAGCTGCCGGAAGGTCTCGATGCTGTGGAGGGCAACGGGGAGGTCGAAGTCGGGGGGCGGTGTGGCCGGGCGGACGAGATCTGCCTCCGGTACGTAGATTCCGGCCGCGTCCCCGACGTAGAGGTCACCGGTCTGCGAGTCGAGCAGCCCCACGTGGTGGGAAGCGTGCCCGGGGGACCAGGTGCTGGTGAGGCGACGCCCGCCACCCAGGTCTACCTCGCCGGTGTCGCCGAGCGCGCGCACTCGTTCGACCGGGGTCGCGAGCAACGCGCCGAACACCGTGTCCAGGACGTCGCCGTAGACCCGTCGGGCGCTGGCCAGCAGTCGCTCGGGGGAGACGAGATGGCGGGCACCGCGCTCGTGGACGACGATCTCGGCCTGGGGGAAGGCGGCGGCGAGGTCGCCGACGCCGCCAGCGTGGTCGAGGTGGATGTGTGTGACGACGATGGTCGCGAGGTCCTGCGGTCCGACGCCGAGCGCGGCCAGGTGCTCCACCACGAGCCCGGCCGACCGGCCGGCGCCGGTCTCCACCAGCGCCGGGCGGTCAGAGCGGATCAGGTACGCGGCCGTGATGCCGTCGTAGCCGCCCATCTGCGTGTCGAGCAGGGTGACGTTCGCGCCGAGGTCCTGCACCCCGCCGGTGCTGCTGGTGTCCACAGGAGCCGCCCTCCTCCACAAACCGCTGCGGCGCCCACCAGGCGGCCGCCTTCGCGCGCATCGTAAGCAGGCATCCGCCGCCGGACCCGACCGGGGGCGTAGGAAGGAGTGACATGGCCAAGACCGGGCCAGCGCGCAGGAGCGTCGAGCCAGCAGCCCGGGCGGGGACGCCGCGCAACGAGGTCTGCTTGGTCGGGCGGGTCGCCGCGCACGCCAGCGAGCGCATCCTGCCCAGCGGCGACGCGCTGGTGGGCTGGCGGCTCGTCGTCGACCGGGCGGCAGCCACGCGAACGCACGGGGAGACCGGCCGAGCCACGGTCGACACGCTCGACTGCGTCGCGTTCCTGGCCGGACCCCGCCGGACGGGCCTCCGCCTGGCGCCGGGCGACGTCGTGCAGGTTGAGGGCGCGCTGCGCCGACGCTTCTGGCGCAGCCCTACCGGGGCGGCGAGCCGGTGTGAGGTGGAGGTGGCCTCGGTACGGCGGATCAGTCGGGCGCCGACGCCCTGAGCTGGGGCCGACCGGTCAAGCCTCGCGGTCGTCGCGGTGGTCGCGCAGTAAGAGCCCGGTACGCGGCTTGGGCGTGAACAGCGTTGACTTGCGGGGCATGCGCTCGCCCTGAGAGGCGACCGCGGTAACCGCGTCGACCGGAGTCGCGTTGAGCAGCAGCGCGGAGCCGCCGGTGCGGGCGGCTGTGACCAGCGCCGCGTCGAGGTCGTGTTCGTAGCCCACCGTGTCCTCGTTGTCGGCAAGCTGCCACAGAGCCGGCACCACGAACCCATGCAGGACGCTGACATCGAGCGCGGACCAGGCCGGGCTGTGACGGCCGCCGAGCGCACGGGTACGTTGCGCCAGGTCCGGATCGCTGAGCAGCCAGCAACGGTCGTCGCCCACGAGCAGGTAGGCCGGGCCGCTCTGCTCAGCCAGGCGTCGCTGCGCGTGCGCGAGCCCGGGATCCTGCGCGGTGCCCTCGAGTTCGACCACCGCCATGCCGGCCGCGGCCCGCTCAGCCAGCGACGCGGCGGACTCGCCCGGAAGAACCCGGTGGATCGGGTGCACCTGCGGCCCGAACGCACTGGCGTCGACCAGGAAGGTCAGCCCGCGGTCCCACGGTCCGTCCCCGGCCCCGGACTCCCGGCGAGCCGCCTGCCGGGCCAGATACGTCGCGTAGCGGTGGTGGCCATCCGCGATCAGGGCCGTACGCGGGAGCAGGTCGGCCGCGATCTCGGCCAAGTGTTCCGGGTCGGTGAGTGCCCATACCCGGTGCCGCAGCCCGTCCGGCAACGTCGCGTCGACCAGCAACTCCGCCCCGGAACCGTCGACCTCGGCGACCGCGTGGCTGGCCGCTCCGCCGCCCTCGTAGACCAAGAAGATCGGTTCGAGGTCGGCCTCGACCGCCGTGTAGAGCGCCAGCCGGTCGCTGACCGGACCGGCCATGGTGTTCTCGTGTGGCACGACGATGTCGTCCTCGGGTGGCGACAGGTGCAGCGCCCCCACGAGACCTCGCTGAACGTGCCCAGTGGCGGCATCGGCCTGCTCATAGACGTACAGCGCTGGCCGATCGTCGGGGCGCAGGACGCCCGACTCCCGCCACGCATCGAGGCGTCGGCGGGCCGCTGCGTAGCGATCCAGCGCGCCGCCGCTGGTGTCCGCGGGGTCCTCGGCGCTGTCGCGTGGAAGGATGAGCCGCACGATGTTGTGGTCGTTGGACGCCTCGAGCGCCACCACCGCGTCGGCGTCGATGACGTCGTACGGCGGTGAGGTGAGCGAGGTGAGGTCGCCGGCGCATGCACTGTCGTAACGCAGGGCACGGAACGGCTCAAGGACAAGCCCGGGTGCTGAGCCCGGACCAGATGAGGAGGGCCGAGCGCTCGTCGCGGATGCCGCCGAGGTAGCAGACGCAGCGTGAGTCGGGCGCAGGCCCGACGAAAGGGAATCGGGGCTCGACGGCATGGCCGCACTCTAAGGGCGATCCGCGGAGCACCGATTCGCAGGGCAATGACAAGGGAGTGCGTGTGGAGAGCAACAGGTACGACCCCCGGTACGACCCGCGCGCCCCCGATGAGGAGGCGCCGCGGCCCTATGCCGAGCTGCCGCCGCCGCCGCCGGACGTCACGCCCCAGGGCGAGGTCTACGACTGGTATGCCCGTGGGGTCGAGTTGCTGGAGAACGGCGACGCCAATGCGTCCGTCCAGCTGTTGACACACGTCGCGACCGCCGAACCGGAGTCGCGGATGGTGCGTGAGGCGCTGGCCAGGGCTCAGTTTGACGCCGGGCTCTACGCCGAGGCGCTCGTCAACTTTGAGTGGATCATCGCGATCAACCCGGCGGATGACTACTCCCAGTTCGGCCTCGGCCTGGCCGCCACCAAGATGGGTGACCTCACGAAGGCGGTCGAGCACTTGGCGCTCGCCGCGGCGATGCGGCCGGACATCAACTACTACTCGACGGCGCTGCGCGGGGCGCGGGCCGCGCTCACCGCCGCCAAGCGCTGACCGCACCCGCCACGTGCGACGGCGTGCCGCATGAGTGATCGGGGTCGCGCGCTGGCCACCTGCGGTCAGCCTCTTCACCAGGCGTACGACGTGGGGCTGTTTGACCTCGACGGGGTCGTCTACGTCGGTGCGGATCCGGTGGTCCATGCGATTGAGGCCCTCAACGTGGCCCGCGCGGGCGGGCAGCGGGCGGCGTATGTCACCAACAACGCCTCGCGCAGTGCGGCAGAGGTCGCGGAACAACTCACCTCGCTCGGGCTGACCGTGTCAGCGAGCGACGTCGTGACCAGCGCCCAGGCCGCGGTCCGCCTGCTGATCGACCTCATTGAGCCAGGTTCTCAGGTGCTCGTGGTCGGTGCAGCCTCGTTGTACGACGAGGTCGCCCGGGCCGGGTTTGTGCCGGTGCGCTCCGCGCTGGACGGCGTCCGTGCTGTCGTTCAGGGGCACGATCCGCGTACCGGGTGGGAACTGTTGGCCGAGGCCGCGGTCGCCCTTGGTCGCGGTGCCGTCTGGGTGGCGGCGAACGAGGACAACACCCTGCCCAGCCCGCGTGGCCCGCTGCCGGGAAACGGTGCCATGGTTGCAGCGCTTGCCACCGCCAGCGGCCACCGTCCGGTCGTGGCCGGCAAGCCACAGACCCCGCTATACGAGACGGCAGTGCGCGCGACCGGTGCGCAACGCCCGCTCTTTGTCGGAGATCGGCTGGACACCGATATTGGGGGAGCGGTGCGGGCAGGGCTGGACAGCTTGCTCGTCCTCACCGGCGTCGCCAGCCTCGATGACGCTCTCCGCGCGCCGCTCGGCGCTCGTCCCAGTTACGTGAGCCCTGACCTGCGTGGCTTGGCCGAGACTCACCCTGATGTGCAGATCGAGGGTGAGAGTTCACGCTGCGGAGCCGCGCGTGCACAACTGGTGGAGGGCTGGGTCGAGATGTCCGGTGACGGTACGGGGGCGCTGCGCGCGGCCTGCGCCCTCGCCTGGTGGCATGCCGACCGCGGCGCACGGGTGCGCGGTGCCCGCCGCTAGAGCAGCGCGCGCAGTTTGAGCAGGTCCAGCATGCTGGCATCGATCCGGAGGCGACCGGTGGCCCAGGCCGTGGGCAGGGCGAGCCGGCCTTCGATGAGGGCGATGAGGTCATCGCTGCTCGCGGAGAGCCGCACCTGAGCCGTGCCTGATGGCGCCGTCACGACCTCGCTGATGGTCCCGTCCTCGGCGAACTCGGCGAGAAAGACCACGTCGAGATCACGGACGCGACACGCCATCGTGCGCTCGACGGCGTACTTGCGACGCACCTCGGGATCGACCTGGTCGAGCCGCTCGACCAGGGACGCCACTGACGCCTGGCATTCCTCGAGCGTGGCCACCTGCATCCCTCCGGCTGGTCGGGTTGCCCCGGCGCGCGGACGCTACCGGAGCGGCAGTCTCCGCTGACCTGCGGGTCAGCGGTACGGTGGCG
>JBKJLP010000219.1:0-4918 GCA_046596735.1 Mycobacteriales bacterium
CGTGTTTGACACGGTGGAGCGCGAGCTCGAGCCCGGCCAGCGAGCTGCCCTCGACGACCTGGCCGCGCAAGTCGTGCAGATCCTCGAACTGCGTGCCCAGACGTCGAGCCTCGCGAATACCAACAGCGAGTTGCGGCGCAGCAACGCCGACCTCTCCGCCTTCGCCGGACGGGTTGCGCACGATCTACGCAACCCGATCGCCGCCACCACGGGTTTTCTCGCCTTGGCTCAGAACACGTTCGGCGAGCAACTGACCGGTCGCGCCCGGGAGTGCGTGGCCCACGCATCGGCAGCCGTGGAGCGGATGGCAGCGCAGGTGGACGATCTGCTCGCGTATGCCGGTGTCGGGGCGCAGGTCCGCGAGGTCACGGTCTCGCTGACGGAGCTGACCAACGACGTGGTCCGAGATCTACAAGCCCTCGTGGACTCTTCCGGCGCAAGCGTCCAGGTGGGACAGTTGCCGGTCGTCCAGAGCGATCCCACGCTGCTTCGCATGCTGCTGCTTAACCTGATCTCCAATGCGATCAAGTACGCCCGCGTCGGTGTGGCCCCGGAGGTCCGGGTCACAGGGGAGCGCAGCGACGCCCGTTGGTCGCTGGCCGTGGCGGACAACGGACGCGGGATCCCGGCACGAGACCGGGGTCGAGTCTTCGAGTTGTTTTCCCGGCTGTCCAACACCGGAGATGTGACCGGCAGCGGGATCGGACTCGCCACGTGTGCGCGGGTGGGCGACGCCCTAGGGGCCCAAATCACCATCACCGACACCGCGGGTGGCGGCACGACCATGACCTTCGACGCCGGCCACCGCCCTTGATCTTCCCGGTGGGCGGGTCGAGCATGACGGCGTGACCACCGACGCGACCTGGCTCGCCTCTATGCCCGAGCGCTACGACACCTGCCTCGGTCCGGCGTTGTTCGCGCCGTACGCCGAGCACGTTGCGCAGTTGGCCGCGGCACTGAAGCCGGGCCGGGTGCTGGAGCTCGCGGCTGGCAGCGGGATCGCGACGGCCCACCTGGTCGCAGCGCTGCCGGAGGCGGAGGTCACGGCCACCGACCTCAACGCAGCGATGGTGGACTGGTCTGCCCAGCGGGTGCCCTCGGCCACTTGGCGAACCGCCGACGCCCAGTCCCTGCCGTTTCCTCCAGCGAGCTTCGACCTCGTCGTGTGCCAGTTCGGAGTGATGTTCTTCCCCGACAAAATCGCTGCCTACGAGCAGATGCGGACCGTGCTGGCGCCCGGTGGTCACCTGCTCGCCTCGATCTGGGACACCGTCGACGGCTCGGAGCTGACGGCTGCACTGATGGAGTGCCTCGCGCAGGTGCTGCCAGAGAACCCGCCCGACTTCGTCGTACGCATCCCGCACGGCTACACCGATCCCGATCAGCTCACGGCCGACGCGCTGGCCGGCGGTCTGGTCGACGTGACGGTCGAGCGGGTCTGCCTGCGCGGCAGCGCCGCCTCGGCGGCGAGCGTCACGGAGGGGTTCTGCCTAGGTACGCCGCTGCGGTTTGCGCTCGCCGAGCGCGGGGATCCGATCGCCCTCGCCGAGCAGATCGGGCACGCCATGACCGAGCGGCTCGGTGAAGGACCGCTCGAGGGAGACTTGGCGGCGTACGTTCTCACGGCGACGAGTCCCTGACCCGCCTCACCGCTTTCGGAGGAGGACCACGTCCCCGCTTACCTGAAACGGCATCCGGTGCTCTCCTTCATCGGCGTGCTGCTGCTTGTCCTTGGCTCGGTGTGGGCTAGTCGGATCGTGCGCGTTGCTCGCAGTGTCAGCAGTTATGCCGAGTACTGGTCACAGCCGCGGGGGGACACTGGCGGGCTGCTCTATGTCGCCCTCGGTGACAGCGCCGCCCAGGGCATTGGGGCGAGTGAGCCTTCGCTTGGCTACGTCGGGTTGATCGCTCAGCGGCTGCGCGACAGCACCGGTCAGCCCGTCCAGGTGATCAACCTCAGCAAGAGCGGCGCCCGCATCAGGGACGTCCTCAGCACCCAACTCCCTGCGCTGCAGGCCCTCGGGCGCGCCCCCGACGTGGTGACCGTCGCGATCGGCGGCAACGACATCCGGGCCTATGACCGGGACACCTTCGCCGCCGAGGCGCAGCGGCTGACCGCGGCACTGCCGGCCGGGTCGTACGTCGCCGACGCGCCCTACTTCATGCACGGCCGATGGCAGCGCGACGCCGCGCAGGCCGCGAGCCTGCTCCGGGCCGACGCCGAGCAGAACGGACTGCGCCCGGTCGGGTTGCAGTCTGCGCTCCAAGCCCAGGGATGGCAGGCCATGGCGACCCAGTTCGCCGCGGACTGGTTCCACCCCAATAACCGCGGCCACCGAGTCTGGGCAGACGCATTCTGGGCCCGCATCGAGCCCGACCTCGGACGGATCCGACACAGGTCCTCTGCATAACTGACGCGGACGACGAGCGACAAACGATCATCGTCGGCGAGGCGGAATCGAAAGCGCCTCTGGCAGCCGCGGCAGGGGCCTACGGTCGGCAGGACTCGAACGAGAGGACGGCGATGAGACGACTCCAGAACCTGGGAGTAGGGCAGCGGCTGGGCGCGGCATTCGGGCTGATCACCCTGCTGCTGATCGCTGTGGTCGGGGTAGCCCTGAATGCCAACGCGTCTCAGCAGCGCACCGAGCGGGCCTTACTCGAACACCAGCGTGCCAGCGCCGCGGCCCTTCAGGTCAAGTTCCGCGCGGCCGACTTCAACGGGTGGCAGACGGCGTACGCCTTCGACGCTGTCCGCAAGGCCAGGGGCGCCCTGGATGACACCGGTGGCACCCGCAAGGAGTTCCTCGATTCCACGGCTGCCTTCCGTACCGAGTTGGCTGCGCTGGATACGCACGCCGAACTGAAAGCCTCCCGAGCGGACACCGAGCTCATCTCCCGCAGCTTCGAGCAGTTCATGACGCTCGACGCCCGCATCGTCGCGCTTTACCGGGGCGGTCGCCCGGCTGAGACAGCTACCGCCACCGGGCTCGTCCTCGGCGAGGAGCTCACGCTCTTCGACGGCATCGACAAAGCGGCCGAGCGGATCGACACCGCGGTACGACAGCTAAGCGAGGCCCAGGAGCGGAAGGCCGAGCGCGACGGCGCGCGCAGCCGCAACGCCGTACTGATCGTCGCAGCGCTGGCCCTGCTGCTCGCTGTGCTGCTCGCCTTCTTCATCACCAGGTCCCTGACGGCTCCGCTGAGCCGCACGGTAGCGCTGCTCCGACGGGTTGCCGGAGGCGACTTGACCGGCCGGGTGGAAAACCCCACCGGCGACGAGCTGGGGCAGATGGGCGTAGCGCTGAACGAAAGCCTCGAGCGGATGAGCGAGACCGTGAACGGGATCGCACAGGGTTCGGAGACGCTGTCCTCGGCCTCGGAGGAGCTATCCGCCGTGAGTCAGCAGATGAGCGCTGCCGCCGAGGAGACAGCGGTTCAGGCGAGCAGCGTGTCCGTCGCCGCCGAGCAGGTTTCCCACAACGTGCAGTCAGTGTCGGCGGGCGCCGAGGAACTCGGGGCGAGCATCAGCGAGATCGCCCAGAGCGCGACCGAGGCGGCGCAGGTCGCGGCGCAAGCCGTCCAGGTCGCCGGGCAGGCCAACGACACGATCGTGAAGCTCGGCGCGAGCTCGCAGGAGATCGGCGAGGTGGTGAAGGTGATCACCTCGATTGCCGAGCAGACCAACTTGCTCGCCCTCAACGCCACCATTGAGGCCGCCCGGGCCGGCGAAGTCGGCAAGGGATTTGCGGTCGTCGCCAGCGAGGTGAAGGACCTGGCTCGCAAGACAGCGGCCTCCAGCGAGGAGATCGGTCGAAAGATCACCACCATCCAGGCGGACACCACCGACGCCGTCGAGGCCATCGGTCAGATCACCACGATCGTGCAGCGCATCAACGACATCCAGACGGTGATCGCTGCGGCGGTGGAGGAACAGGCGGTCACCACGAACGAGATCGGTCGTAGCGTCACGGAGGCGGCCACGGGCGCGGGTGAGATCGCCCGCAACATCACCGGGGTGGCGGAAACGGCACGCGGTACGACACAGGGCGCGACAGAGACCCACCGGGCGGCCGAGGAACTGTCGCGTTTGGCCAGTGATCTGATCGGTCTCGTGGGGCGGTTCGACGTCGGTGCCCGTGGCGCTTCGTCGGCGGGCAGCGTCGTCAGGTGACTGAAGACGAGGAGATTCTGCTCGCTTTCCTGGAGGAAAGCACGGAAAACCTCGACCAGCTCGACCGCGACCTCGTAGCCCTGGAAGCCCAGCCGGGTGATCCCACCTTGCTGTCCCAGGTTTTCCGCGCCGTGCACACGCTGAAGGGGACCTGCGGCTTCCTCGGCTTCCCGCGACTGGAGGCCCTGGCACACGCCGGCGAGGACGTGCTGGGCGCGCTCCGGGACGGATCATTACTCCTCGACCAGGGCATCGCCAGCTCGCTGCTCCACCTGGTCGATGCGGTGCGATCGGTGCTCCTGCAGATCGAGGCCACCGGGCAGGAACCCGACAGCGATCACGCGGACCTGATCGAGGAGTTGCGGGTACAGCTGCCCGCGGACGCCGCGGCCACCCCCCGTGACACCTCACCGAACGCGGCAGACCAGGCTGACCTGCAGTCCACCGCCCCCGTGGCCTCTGCCGACAACACTGTCCGGGTGGACGTCGCGATCCTCGACAAGCTGATGGACTTGGTCGGCGAGCTCGTCCTCACGCGCAGCCGGATCGGCGAGCTCGTTGCGGCAGAGGATGACGGCCCGCTCGCCGCGCCCTATCGCGAGTTGCGCGTCGTCACCGCGGACCTGCAGGACAGCGTCATGACCGCGCGCTTGCAGCCGATCGGGACCGTGATCGGCAAGTTCCACCGCATCGCCCGTGACCTGGCGGCCGCCCTGGGCAAGCAGGTCAGCGTCGTCATCGAGG
>JBKJLP010000381.1:0-4808 GCA_046596735.1 Mycobacteriales bacterium
CCATGCGCCGCTCTGCGTTGGGCTGAGTACTGATCAGCGCGCTGGTCTCCGTGCAGCCGTAGCCCTCGCGGATTTCGCAGGTCGGGATGCGGCGCTCGAACTCGGCGGCGACGTCCGCGGAGAGCGGGGCAGCTCCAGAGCTCACCCGCTCCAGACAACTCAGGTCGTGGTCCTCGAGCGGCTGCGCGAGCAGCATTTGGATCATCGACGGCACCAGGGCGCTGGACTGCATCCGGTGCTCCTCGACCAGCGACACCCAGCCGGCCGGGTCGAACCAGCGCATCAGCACCGACGTCCCCGGCTCGCGGGCATGCAGCCCGGCGACGGTGACGAGCAGCCCGTACGCATGAGCCAGTGGAAGCGGCAGCAGCATGGTGTTGCGACCCGGGGAGTAGGCGGCCGCGTTGGCGCCGTAGCCCGCAGCGTCGAGCGAGGCGTGGCTGAGGGCGACACCCTTGGACCGGCCGGTGGTGCCGCCGGTGTAGAGCAGGGCAGCGAGATCGCCGCCGCTGCGCGCAACCAGAGGGAGCTCGTCGCTGGACTCGATCTGCTCCCACGGGATGGCGCCCTCGGCGCCTTCGGAAATCTCGCCGACAACAACGATCGGCAGGCCAGGAGCGGCCGCCGCCACCTTGGGCAGGAACTCCGGGGTGGTCACGCAGGCGACCGCGCCGGAATCCTGCACGACGTGGCGGATCTCCTCCTCGGTAAGCAGGAACAGCACCGGCGTCGGTACTGCACCTGCCCGCCACAGAGCTGAATAGGTCAGGCCAACCTCGGGACAGTTGGCCATACAGATGACGACGCGGTCACCCGTCTGGACCCCGAGGTCGGTGAAGCCCCGCGCCGCCCGGCGCGCGCGGCCAGCGAGCTCGTGGCTGCTGAACCAGCGACCCTCGAAGAACAGGCTCTGGTGGTCGGCGAACCGCTCCAGCAGATCCTCGCCCCGTTGGCCGAGAGAGATGTCCGAGGTGGTCAGCAGGGTCATAGGTTCCTCCGGGAACGTGGCGCGCGGATGATCTAGGCCAGGCGGACGAGCGCGGTGGCGCTCTGCAGTACCTCGGTGCCGTCCCCGATCGTCGCGGTAAGCGCCACGAGGACAAGGTTGTCGGCCCGCTTCTCCTCGACCCGGCCACGGACAGTCAGCGCTGCGCCGTGGTCGTCGTCAGGCACCGGCACCGGGCGGCTGAAGCGCACGCCGTACTCCACAACAGCCCCGGGGTCGCCGGCCCAGTCGGTGACCAGGCGACCGGCCTCGGCCATCGTGAACATGCCGTGCGAAATCACGTCGGGCAGGCCAACGGCCTTCGCCACTCGCTCGTTCCAGTGGATGACGTTGCTGTCGCCGCTGGCGCCGCAGTAGCGAATGAGGCTATGCCGACGAATGCCGTAGGTCTGCTCGGGCAACGCGGTGCCGACCTCGACCCCGTCGTACGTCACGGCGCTTGCCATGTCAGCCCTGCCCAGTCGTTGCGGTGCCGCGGCTGACCAGGGTGCTGGTCAGGGTCGCCACCCGGTCGCCGGCAGCGCCGGTCACTTCGGTGACCATGGTCATGAGCTCGTTGCGACCGGCGTCGCGGATCCCGTCGACGCGCGAGACGCTGGACAGGATGTCGCCGGCCCGAACCGGCCGGTGCAAGGCGAACCGTTGCTCGCCGTGGACCACCAGGGCGTAGTCCAGACCGAGGGCGGGGTCGACGATCGGCGAGTCCATCCCGAATCGGAACCCGAGCACGGTGAGGAAGGTCGGCGGGGCGATGACGTCGTCGTGACCAGCGGCCCTTGCCGCAGCCGGATCGCGGTAGACCGGGTTGGGGTCCTCGATCGCGTCAGCGAACTGACGGATGTGCTCGCGTCCGACCTCGAAGGTGCCCGAGGCGGCGTACTCACGCCCCACGAAGTCCCGGTTCAGTGGCATCTGCGCAAACTAACCGACGGTGATCGAGGTCACGCAGCCGGGCACCCCGGAGAACGACGATGGCCGGCCCCTACGCGGGAACCGGCCTCGACGTGCGGGCTGCTAACTAGCGGGTCTCGCGGTGGTCAGTGTGCTTGCGGCAGGTCGGGCAGAACTTCTTCAGGTCCATGCGGTCCGGGTCGTTGCGCCGGTTCTTTCGCGTGATGTAGTTGCGGTTCTTGCACTCCTGGCAGGCCATGGTGATCTTCGGACGTACGTCGGTCGCTGCCATGAAGCCCTTGCCTGCTCTCGAAAGTGGTGGATCGGTTGTGGTCGAGGCTACCCGAGGGGTCGGGTAGCGGATGTAGCGGTGACCGGACTTGAACCGGTGACACAGCGATTATGAGCCGCTTGCTCTACCAGGCTGAGCTACACCGCCATGCTCGTGCTTTTCAGAGCCCCCTTACGGAATCGAACCGTAGACCTTCTCCTTACCATGGAGACGCTCTGCCGACTGAGCTAAGGGGGCGGCGGAACCGCACGGAAGAATACAGGAGCCGACGCGCTGCCCGGCCGCCTAGCCTCACGGCTGTGAGCGAGCCCACCGCGGAGCGAGAAGTGCGTACGCGCGAGCTCGCCGACGTCGTCTGCCTGAGCGGGATCGGGCTGGACGTGGTCGTGCGTTCGGCCGGCTCGTTCGCCACGGCCTATCTGTTGGCCCGGCCGATCCGGCACCTGTTGATCAACCCCGGCATCAGCGCCCTCGTCGGTGGCGGGGCGCTGGCGTCCGTCGGGCGCATCCCGCTCTGGCAGGTGCTGCTGGCCGGCATCGTCGGCCTCACCGCGACCGACGTCTTCTACTGGTGGGCTGGCGGGCGCTACGAGCACCGCATCCGCAAGGACCTGCAGAGGTTGCTGAGCATCAAGCCGCGCACGATGGACCGAGCCGAGCGACTGATGGGTCGCCGCGGCGGATGGATTCTGCTCGTCCGCTACTTCCAGCCCGTCCCCAACATGGTGCTGCAGGTGCTGGCTGGAGCAGGCGGGATGAGGCTGCGTACGTATGTGGCGTCCTCGCTTGCCGGCGGGGCACTCTGGCTCGTCACCTTGGTCTGGATCGGCTACGAGGTTGGCCGCCCCGCCGTCGACGTGATCGACGCCCTTTCACGCAACGCCCTCAAGGTCACGGTCGTCGTCGTGGTCCTCGTCATCGTCTGGCAGCGCCTTCGCGCTCGCCGAGCGACCAGCCCCCGGCACGAGTAGCCCGCGCCTTCCGCGATCACCGCCGGCTGGGGACCCGGTCCACGCGTACGACCCGGCGGTGATCCGCAAGGAGGGGAGCGGGGCGGCGGCGGGCGCAGATCGGGGACGAAAAGGGCCCCCGACCTGCGAAGGTCAGGGGCCGTTCTCGTACTGGTGGCGGGTGAAGGGTTCGAACCTTCGTAGGCTGAGCCGGCAGATTTACAGTCTGCTCCCTTTGACCGCTCGGGCAACCCGCCCCGTTGCACCACTTTCGGTGCGCCGCAGACGATAGCAAGGAGCGCCACATGGCAGACCCGTCGTTCGACGTCGTCAGCAAGGTTGACCGCCAAGAAGTCGACAACGCCCTCAACCAGGCGGGCAAGGAGATCTCGACCCGCTACGACTTCAAGGGCGTCGGTGCCTCCATCGAGTGGTCGGGCGACGACATCGTCATCAAGGCCAACAGCGACGAGCGCTGCAACGCGGTGCTCGACGTGTTCAAGGAGAAGCTGATCAAGCGCTCCATCTCCCTCAAAACTCTGGAGGCCGGCGAGCCGCAGCAGTCCGGCAAGGAGTACCGCCTGACCTCCAAGGTCAACGAAGGCATCAGCATGGAAAATGCCAAGAAGGTCGCCAAGGTCATCCGCGACGAGGGACCCAAGGGGATCCAGCCGCAGATCCAGGGAGATCAGCTGCGCGTGACCGGCAAGAAGAAGGACGACTTGCAGGCGGTCATCGCGCTGCTCAAGGGCCAGGACTTCGACTTCGCCGTGCAGTTCACCAACTACAGGTAACTCAGCGCGGGTAGCCGGCCATCGCCTCCAGCCGGGCGATGCGCTCCGCCATGGGCGGGTGCGTGCTGAACAGCTTGGCGATGCCGGCTCCGCCACGGAACGGGTTGGCGATCATCAGCGAGCTGGTAGGCGCCAGCCGCGGGTCCTCCATGAGCGGACGAGCCTGAGTGCCCATCTCCAGCTTGCGCAGGGCGCTGGCTAGTCCGAGCGGATCGCCGGTGATCTGCGAGCCGCTGGCGTCGGCTTGGTACTCCCGGTTGCGGCTGATGGCCATCTGGATAACGCCAGCCGCAAGCGGTCCGACCATCGCGAACAGCAGCCCGCCGAGCAGGCCCGGGCCGTCGCCGTCGCCGTCGCGGCTACGGCCGAACCCACCGAACAGCGCGGCCATCTGCGCCATGTGAGCCAGGAACGTGATCACCGTCGCCAACGTCGCCGCGACCGAACTGATCAGGATGTCGCGGTTGCCCACGTGGGCCAACTCGTGGCCAAGGACGCCGCGCAGCTCGCGCTCGTCGAGCAGGGCCAGGATCCCCTCAGTGCAACAGACTGCTGCGTGCCGCGGGTTGCGGCCGGTCGCAAACGCGTTGGGCGCCTCAGTCGGGCTGATGTAGAGCGCTGGCATCTGCATCCGCATCGCCGCAGCGAGCTCGGCGACGATCGCATAGAGCCGCGGCTGCTCGACCTGACTGACCGGGTAGGCGCGCATCGACCGGAGCGCGAGCTTGTGGCTGTAGAAGTACGAGTAGCCGTTCATCCCGATCGCGAGGACCAGCGCGAAAACCAGGCCGCCCTGGCCGCCGATGGCCCGACCAGCAAGCAGGATCAGGCCCGACAGCAGCCCCAGCAGCGCTGCCGTCTTGAGCCCGTTGCGG
>JBKJLP010000463.1:0-7075 GCA_046596735.1 Mycobacteriales bacterium
GGCTCGACGGTGGGTTCCATGTGGTGGTCTTCGGCGCGTGGACGGCGCGGGTGTAGCCCCGCGCTCAGTCGCGGCGGCGGCCGGCCAGCGCGGGGACGAGCGGCAGGCAGGCCCCGAGGGTCGCCGCGACCACGTAGACCAGGTAGGCGCCCTGCAGCTCCCGTGTGACGAGCAGGTCGCCACCCGGACCGCTGCTGGCTGCGGTCACCGACAGCAGCAGCGCTAGGCCGACGAGCACCTTGGCCGGCGCGGTGGAGCGCAGGGCCCAACCGGCGACCAGCCCGAGGGAGGCGTTGCCGACGAGCACCAGGACGGCGGCGACCGGCAGCAGCTGACCGTGCACCCGCACCGGGATCAGCAGGAGTGTCACCAGGTCCACGAAGCCACCGGTCAGCACGGTGCCGAGCAGGCCGACCGCCAGGAAGCGCGGGCCGTCCTGGGACGGTTCCGGCTCGCTCACGCCGATCAGCCTGCCACGCAGCGGACCCGGTCGGCGCCGCGCAGCTCAGTCGGTCGCGACCTCGTGCTCGAGCAGGTCGACGATCTGCTCCACGGGCGCATCGTGCGCCGCCCGGGCGGCCTCGAGTACGTCGGTGATCTGGGTGCCGAGCAGCTCGTGCCGCTCGAGCAGAGCGTCCCGCAGCGCCTCCACGAGGTGCCGATGGGCGGCCAACAACTCCATCGCGATGGCCCGCTGCGCCTGCAGCAGCGCCTCGACGGCGTCGCGTCCCCTGTCGTCGCCGAGGACCCTGCCCACGATGTTGGTGTCCGACAGCGCGCTGTTCTGGATCGCCAAGTAGGACAGCAGCGAGCCGTCCATGCCGTGTGCTCCCACCATCTCGGCGGCGCAATTGGTGGCGTACAGGAGATCGCCGCCCGGGCCGGTGGATACGTCGTGGAAGAACAGTTCTTCAGCGCACTGCCCGCCCATGGCGATCTGGATGAGCGCCTGCAGTTCCTTGCGTGAGCGCGTGAAGACGTCCTCGCGGTCTCCATGGGCCAGCATGCCCAGGGCACCGCGCCGCTTGATGATTGTCAGGATTTCCAACCGGCGGTGCGGCGCCGTAAGCCAGGCGAGCGTCGCGTGCCCCGCCTCGTGGGTCGCGATGAGCCGTTTCTCGTGTTCGGTGTAGCCAACGGGCTGGCCCATGCCGACCTCTTCGACCATCCGGGCGTGCTCGATGTCTGCCCACGTCATCGCGCGTTCACCGCGGCGGACCGCGTTGACGAGCGCCTCGTCAAAGAGGTGCTCGATCATCACCGGCGTATAGCCCTGGGTGACCGCAGCGAGGGCATCCCGGCGCTCGTCGTCCATCTCGTCGGTGTGCGCCTTGGTGACGAGGAAATGATCGATCAGCGCCCGACGACCTACCTTCGCCGGCAGCTCGAAGGTCAGGCGTCGGTCGAACCGGCCGGGGCGCAGCAGCGCCGGGTCGAGGTTGTCCGCGCGGTTGGTCGCGGCAATGAGAAGAACGTTGGTGGGAACGGTTTGCGGCCGGGACAGCTGACGCTGCATTGGCAAGAAGAGATTGAGCTTGTCGACCAGCCAGCCACCGCATCGCTGCCAACCGGTCAGCGCGTCAAAGGACTGCATCTGGACCAACATCTCGTTGACGACGCCGCCACTACCCTCGCTCGTGAACGAGGACCGCAACAGCCCGGGCGCCGCCGCGTACGTCGACGGCAGGGACGCGGTGCCGTAGCAGCCGGAGACCGCCAGCGGTGCCATGGACGAGCTGACCCCGCCGCGGGCCATCGCGATCGCGTCGATCTCCTCAATGAAGCCGATCGCGCCGCCTTCCTTGCGCGCCGCCTTGCGCAGCTGCTTGAAGTACGAGCGGATCTTCTTGGCCGTGGCGCCGTACCACATGGACTGGAACGACGTGGCGCTCACAAACAGGAACGGAACCCCAGCCTCCTTGGCCATAGCCCGGGCCAAGTGGGTCTTGCCGGTGCCGGGAGCGCCCTCGAAGAGCAGCCCGCGACGTGGCGTTCCACCCATCTCCTCAGAGAACGTCTTGTGGGCCAAGAACAGGTTGAGCGACCGGACAACGTCTTCCTTGACGCCGTCGATTCCTACGACATCGTCGAGGCTGGTGTCGATTTGCTCGGGTCGGTAGGTCACATGGGGAGACCGACCTGACATCAGCTGCTGACCAACGGTGAGCGCGAGCAGCAGCCCGAAGAAGACGACGATGGTCAGCAGGAACGGGTCGATGTGCGGGATCGGCACGAAGCCGTTATCGCCGCTCTGGGTCGACGCCCGCCACGACAGCACGGCCGCGAAGGTCAGGACGATAACGGTGAGGCGCAGCCACCGCTGCTGGCGGCGCTTTTCGCGGGTCGTCCCCACGTCGGCGGAGCGCATGGACAAGACGCCCTCGCTACCGAGCAGGGTGACGAACGACGGGGTCAGGTTGTCGCGATCAGTCACGGCAGGGCTCCCAAGGTCGATCTGTGGAGAGTGCGTGCCCTGACTGTTCTTGCCCTATCCCGCTACCGCTCACCGAACGTCCCACAACCACCCGTCTGGCCTATCACGTCAACGGTCAGGGGTCATTCCACTGCGCCGAACAGGTCACTCTCCCGGCCCTGCGGTCCGTCCCCGGGCCCGCGTTCGCCGTCGACGAGGACGTAGTGCTCGACCCCGAAGGCCTTCTGACCCACGTTGTTGGACAGGGCGAAGAACGGCCCGTCCACCGCGATCTGGGTGGCGTGCGCCCGCATCGCCGCCACCTTCGCGTCGAGATGATCGCGGGCGTCAACCTCGGTCGTGATGACGTCGTCCGGGACGCCAAAGGGCAGATCGTCGGCCGACGCAACGCCGAAGAAGTCACTCTCGCCTGACTCACGCAGGTGATCGATGCCAGCCTGCAAGAAACTCTTGGGGATCGCCGAGTGATAGAGCTTGGCGATCTGCCACGCCTCGCCCAACTCCGGTAGGTAGGACCCGTCGGCGGCCCGTTCCCGCGCCTGCGTCGCCACCCGATTGGCCTGGATGTGGTCCGGGTGGCCGTAGCCGCCGTTCTCGTCGTACGTGACCAGCACTTGCGGGCGAAGCTCGCGGATGACCTGCACCAAATCGGCCGTGGCCACCGCAAGGTCGGCCTGCCAAAAGCAGTCGGGCCGGTCGTTCTGTGGCGTGCCCATCATCCCGCTGTCGCGATAACGACCCGGGCCGCCGAGGAAACGGTGGTCGTGGACGCCAAGCGCCTCCATCGCCACCGCGAGCTCGCCGATCCGGTGCTGGCCGAGGCCGTCGGTCTTGTCCGCCGCGAGGTGCTCCAGACCAGGGAGCAGGATCTCGCCCTCCTCGCCGAGGGTGCAGGTGACCAGCGTGACGAGCGCGCCGTCGGCGGCGTACTTAGCCATCGTGGCGCCGGTCCCGATCGTCTCATCGTCGGGGTGCGCGTGGACGAGGAGCATCCGGCGGGGGTTGTCCAGAGCCTCGAAGGCGCCGTCCCCGACGACGGCGTCCAAGGTCGCCGCGGTCTCGGTCAGGACGGACTCCGCGTCCTCGGTGGTCTGCGCCTCACCCGACTCGGGCGGCGGGGGCAGGGTCGCGTCACTCATGAGTCGACCCTACGTGCGTAGGCGTGACACTCTGAGCCGGTGACTGTGGCCGCCGCTGGGCAGCGCCTGACTGACCAGGTCGGACGTCTGGCTAGAGCCATGCTTGCCACCCTGGCCGTCGCCGCGATCGCGTCGCTCGCCATCACGGTCGCGCTCGGGGCGTGGCTGGTTCCCACCAACAACCGCTACAGCGACGGCGCGCGGGCGGTCCGCCTGTCCTTCCTCGCCATGCTCGACCAGCAGTCGGGCATCCGCGCCTACCTGCTCACCGGCGACGCCGGCATGCTCGACCACTACCGCCGGGGCGTCGATGCGCTGCCGAAGTACAACGCCGTCGCCCGGCGTTCGTTTGCCGATCAGCCCGATCAGCTGTCCCGCTTGCGCGAGATGGAGAGCCGCCAGCAGGCCTGGATCACCCGGTGGGCGCTCCCGGCTGTCAACGCACCCTCCCCGCAACCCACGACGGCCAGTGATTCCCCAGCGGACCAGGCCTTGTTCGACGCCTACCGGACGGCCGAGTCCGGCGCCGAGCGGGAGTCGGACCGGCTGCGCGACAGCACGTACCGCGCCGAACTGATCGTGCTCGTCCTCGGCCTGATCGTGACGCTTCCCACCTTGCTGGCCGGGGCCTACGTCGTACGCCGGCAGCTGGCCAGGCTGCGTGGGGACATTGTCGAACCTGTCGATGGGCTGCTCTCGACCATCGGCCGGCTCAGAGACGGTGACCTGTCTGCGCGCGCCCGTGGCGACGGTCCACTGGAATTGCAACTCGTCGCTGACGGCCTCGATCAGATGGCCGAGTCCCTGGCGGCGCAGCGGGTCCTCGTCCAGCGCCGCGAGGCCGAACTCGTCGACGCCCGCCGCGGGGCCGAGGCGGCCAACGAAGCCAAGTCGGCTTTCCTGGCCACCATGTCGCACGAGATCCGCACGCCGATGAACGCGGTCATCGGGATGAGCGGGCTGCTGCTCGACACCGCTCTGGACCACCAGCAGCGCGACTTCGCCGAGACCGTGCGCACCAGCGGCGACGCCCTGCTCGCCATCATCAACGACATCCTGGACTTCTCGAAGATCGAGTCGGGGCAGCTCGAGCTCGAGCAGCAGCCCTACTCGCTACGCGACTGCCTCGAATCCGCGCTCGACCTGGTGGCCTCACAGGCCGGGGAAAAGGACCTCGACCTCGTCTGCGACCTGGCCGACGATCTGCCACCGACCTTGGTCGGGGACGTCACGCGGATGCGCCAGATCCTGGTCAACCTGCTGAGCAACGCGGTGAAGTTCACCCCCCGCGGCGAGGTCGTGGTGCAGGCCCGCGCGACGGGCCCCGTCGTGGAGGGGATCGTTCCGCTGCAACTCGCCGTCCGCGACACCGGCGTCGGGATCCCGGCCGAGGGCTTGGCCCGGCTGTTCCTGTCCTTCAGCCAGGGCGACGCATCCACGACCCGGTCGTACGGAGGAACCGGACTAGGACTCGCCATCTCCCAACGGCTGGCCGCCGCGATGTCCGGCGAGATCACGGTCGTCAGCGAGCCGGACGTCGGGACGACCTTCACGCTGACCCTGGCGGTTCCGCGTGGGACGGAGACGGACGACGTCGTGCGCCTGCCCCCCGCCGAACTCCCCGGTCGCAGCGCTCTGGTCGTGGACGACAACGACACCAACCGGCGGATCCTGCGTCACCAACTGCAGGGTTGGGGCATGTTCGTCGAGGACCATGGCCGCCCCGCGGAAGCCCTTGCCCGCGTGCGATCCGGGGCGTCGTACGACGTGATTCTGCTGGACATGCACATGCCGGAGATGGATGGCATCGGCCTGGCCAAGGCTTTGCGCGCCGAGCCCGGCACGGCCGATCGACCCATACTCATGCTGACCTCGCTCGGACAGCGACCGCCTGAGTCGTTGGAGCTCGGCCTGGTCCACCTGACTAAGCCCGTCAAGGCGCTCGCGCTACGTCGAGCGGTGGCGCTCGCACTCGGGGCCAGCGACGCCGACGCCGACGCCGACGCCATACCGTCCGTACGCCACCGACTGCACGTCCTGCTGGCCGAAGACAACGTGGTCAACCAGAAGGTCGCCACCCTTCTGCTAGAGCGCCTCGGCCATCGCACCGACGTCGTCAGCAACGGGCGGGAGGCACTGGAGGCGTTGGCCCGGCGCGATTACGACGTCGTCCTGATGGACGTGCAGATGCCGGTCATGGACGGCCTCGAGGCCACCCGAAGGACCCGCGCGACTCTGCCGACAGACCGCCAACCGACGATCATTGCGATGACCGCCAACGCCCTCGTCGAGGACCGCGACGTAGCGCGCGCGGCAGGGATGGATGACTACCTCGCCAAGCCTGTTCGCCCCGCCGAGCTCGCCGCGGCGCTGTCTCGCGTCGTGCCGCGCCACCCCGACCCTGTTGTCGAACCCGCCCAGGAGGATCCCCCCGTGACCAACACCGATGAGGGCGCGGTGGACCTCAGCGTCCTGCGCACCCTGACCGACCGGCTTGGGGATCGGGCCGCCGCTTTCTGCAGCCAGCTCATCTCGACGTGGGAGAGCGAGACCGACAAGCGGATGGTCGAGTTGGACGAGGCCGTCACCCAGGCTGACAGCGAGGGCGTGATCCGTACGGCCCACGCGATGCGCGGCGGCAGTGCGGCTCTGGGAGCCGTACGCCTGGCACAGGGCTGCGCCGAACTCGAGGAAGCGCTTCGGGCTGGGGAGGATGTCGACCTCGTCGCGGCGCAGTCGCGGCTGCGCAACGACGTAGCCCATGCCCGTCAGGTCCTGTCCGTCTTCCAGACGCAGTAACGTCCCGGTCGCTCAGTTGAGCGTCGGATCTGGCGGATAAAGCGCCGCGAAGGACACCGGCGGACCCTGCCGACGCACAACCGCCTCCCACAGCTTCCCCGGCTGGCTGGAGAACGGATCGGACGGCAGCGCCTCGAGCACCCACCACGCGCCCTCCTCGACCTCCGCCTCGAGCTGACCGCTCTCCCAACCGGCATAGCCCGCGAACACCCGCACTTCGCTCACGGCTCTGCGTAGCTCCTCCGGCGTCGCGTCGAGGTCCACGGTGCCCACCGTCGGGGCGTTCTCGACCGGTGAGTAAGCACCGATCGAGACCCCGCCCACGCGGGTGCGACCCAGGCAGATCGCGGCGTTGGGCTGCATGGGTCCACCCGTAAAGACCAACGCAGGCTCACCGGCTAGCGGCTCCCAGTCGGCCAGCACCTCGCCCAGACCGGTACCGGTCGGTCGATTGAGCACGACGCCCAGCGCTCCGTCTTCCGCGTCGGCCTGCAGCAGCAGGACAACGGTCCGGGCAAAGTTGGGGTCCTGCAGCAGTGGCGTCGCCACGACGAGCTGCCCCGCCTGCACGCTGCTCGCCTCCACTGTCGGTCCGTCGTACGTCAGGCCAGGGCGGCCTTGGCCTTGTTGCGACTGGACCGGGCGCGCTCGCCCTGGTCGAGGTGACGCCCAACAAGGTGCGCATCCGCAAGGTCATCCTCGA
>JBKJLP010000104.1:0-12233 GCA_046596735.1 Mycobacteriales bacterium
GGCCCGATCCTGCCGTCCACCGCCCGCGACCTGCTCGGCCAGTGCGACACCCTCACCCAGGTCGCGGTCGACCCTGAGGGCAAGGTCATCGCGGTCAGCGACCCGATCCGGAAGGCCGCGACGCCGCGCCTTCGAATTGACCTCACCGGGCGGCTCGCCCAGCCACCGGTCCTGACCGATCTGACGATCCGCGGTTACGTGTTCTCGCCCCGGCTGCGCAGGTTCCTTGAAGCCCGCGACCGCACCTGCATCTACCCAGGCTGCGGACGGCCCGCCATGCGCTGCGACAAAGACCACCGCGAGCCCTGGCCCTGGGGCGCGACCAGCACCAGCAACGGCCAGTGCCTGTGCCGCCACCACCACCGCGCCAAGCAGGCCGTCTTCACGGTCACCCTCGAACCCGATGGCAGCTACCGCTGGACAACCCGCGGCGGCTGGCAATCCCTGCGACATCCCAGGGGCTTCTGACAGTCGTGTCACGGCCCCGCTCTCGCTCCGCACGCTGACTCTCACCGGGCTAGCCTCATCGGCGTGCAACCCGCCGTTGCTCCCCACAGTTCGACGACCGGCAATCCCTGCCGGTCTGTCGCCCTACGCGACATGGCCCTCGCGAACATTACTGCTGCGCTGGCTCCTCGAACGAGGGGTGGACAGCGCCTACTACTACACCGAGCACGACAACGTGGCGTCGCGGTTCCTGCATGAGCAGATGGGGTTCTGTCGGATGACAGACGACTTCTGGTTCCCGGGGCTGGCGGAAGGTCACCCGAAGGTCCTCTACCGGTTTATGGCGCCTTCTCGGGACGCCTGAGGGGCGCCACAACCGCAGAACTGGCGGGCCAGGCTGGTGGAGAGGCTGCCGGACATGTCCGCCCGCGAAGGACGTACGGCCTCAGTCGTGCTCTAGGCAGTTCACGAACCCGTCCATGCTGTGACAATCTGCTGACTCCACGCCCACCTGGGGGAAGACATGCGTGCACGCGTCCTGACCGTGATCGCCGCTTCGGCGCTCGTCCTGGTCGTCGCCACACCGTCCTCGGCGGCTCCGCAGCGGAGCATCACGCTGACACCGGAGGGTCGCACAGCTTCCTGGACGAGTGACCTGCGAGCTGGTCCGTACTCAGGCTTTGAGTGCGATCAGCGTGCGCTGGGGTGCGAGACGACGCTGATCACGCTGACCAGGGCCGGCGTGCTGTCTGTCGCCACCACCCAGCGGGTGCCTGGGGACACGTACGAAGGCGGTGGCCTGGCGCTCTCTGTGACGCGGAGCGACGACAAGGGCAACGCCGGCCGACCGGTCAACAGCACCTCGCGACGGTCGGGGGCCACGACCTCGATCTCCACCCGCTCGCTGGCTGCCGGCTACTACCTGCTGTCTGTCTCGTGGCAAGACCTGACCGTGGGCACCTACACCGGCACGGCTAACTACGGGACTCGCTAGCTGCGCGGGCGCGCCGGCGTCCTTCGGCGACGTACGCGACCGCAAGGCCAGCGGCCCAGCCGCCGTTCACCAACGCGCCGACCGGACTGCCCTTGAGCCCGTAGCCGACGGCCAGCAGCACTGCCCCGGTCTGTTCGGTGGCGAACACCCATCGTTCGCGCTTGCGCCATAGCCGCTTAAAGCCGGGCGTGAACACGGTGAACGGCACAGCGAGGACGTATCCGGAAACGATGAGGGCGAGGGGCACCACACCAGTGTCGCTAGTCGGAGACGGCGACCTCAAGTCGGCCCGTGCGGACGTCGTAGATGGCGCCGACGACGGGCAACCCCGCCGGGAGGTAAGGCGAGCTGCGGATGCGCTGCACGTCTGACTCCAGCGTCGCCCGTTGATCCGCGATCGTCTCGAAGCTCAGGCTGCGGGTGTCCAGGCCGACCTTGGCCATCTCGGCATGGACCTCGTCGTCGGTCACCGAGCTCATCCGGCAGTCGGTGTGTGCGACCACCATGATCCGCTCCACGCCGAGCAGGTGGACCGCGAGCACGAGCGTGCGGAGCACGTCGCCGGTGACGCGTGCCCCAGCGTTGCGCAAGATCTTGGCGTCGCCGTTCTGCAGCCCAAGCATCTCCAGCGGCGAGATGCGTGAGTCCATGCACATCACCACCGCGAGCCCACGGGCTGCGCGCCCGGCAAGGCCCGCGTCGGTATAGCTGGCGGCGTAGTCGGCATTGGCGGTGAGGACATCGTCGAAGGCGGTCACCCCCCTATGTCACCAGATCGCGCGCCGACCGCATTAGGCGAGGTCGGGGAACTGCTCAGCCACCAGGGCGTGCAGGTCCTTAACCTGCTGCGCCTGCTCCGCCGGCATGACCAGCGTGGCGGTCGGCGTGTGCACCACGACCAGCCCCGCACAGCCGACGAGCGCGACCAGGTGGTCCGGGTCGGAGGACGCCACCACGTTGTCGCGTGAGCCGTGCACAACCGCCCGGCCGGAGATCGCGTTGCCGTCCTCGTCCCTGCTCAGCGCGTCGCCGTACGCCGGCCACGAGCCGACGTCGAGCCACGTCGTCTTCAGCGGCAGGGCGGCCACCGTGAAGTCTGCCGAGGTGGACGCCGGCTCCATGACGCCGTAGTCGATGGACAGCTTGCCGAGTCCGTCCCATGCCTGCGGGTCGCCACCGACGACGGCCATCACCCGCTCGTACGCCTCCGGCGCGAAAGCCTCAACGGCGTGCAGCAGAGTGGTCGCTCGCCACACGAACAGGCCCGCGTTCCACAGGTAGCGCTCCGGACCATCGGCCAGAAAACCCTGCGCGGTAGGCAGATCTGGCTTCTCGCAGAACCTGTCGACGACGCGGCCGCCGGCGTTGAGAGCCGGCCCTAGCTGGAGATAGCCGAAGCCGGTCGCGGCCTGATCCGGCACGACGCCGAAGGTCACCAGCACGTCGGGCATCGACTCCGCCAGGGCGAAGCCCTCCGCAATCGTGGCGGCGAAGGCGTCCACCGGCTCGATCAGGTGGTCCGCGGACAGGACGGCGACCACCGCGTCCGGGTCAGCAGCGGCGATCGTCGCGCAGCCCAAGGCGACAGCCGCCAGCGTGTCGCGGGGCGAAGGCTCGATGATCAAGCGGCCGGGACGCAGCCCGGCCACGGTCGACACCGCCGACCGCAACTGCTCCCCCGCGCCGAGCCAGACCCGATCTGGTCCAGCCACGGCCGTAGCCCGCTCCACCGCGACGTCCAGCAGCGAGCGACCGTCGAACAACGGCACGAGTTGCTTGGGCAGGGCGGCGGTGGAGTACGGCCACAGTCGCGTGCCGGACCCGCCAGCAAGGATCAGGGCGTGTCTCATGGGCGCTCCAGCAGATCGGCGGATCGGGTGGGTGCGGCTCCTTCGCCGACCGAGCGGACCCGGGTCGCGACGAGGTAGCGCAGGGCCAAGCCGAGCGCGAGCAGACCGCGTAACGGGGCCCACCGCCAGCCGGCGTAATGCTCGGACAGATACCGAAAGAGCGCACGGTGATGCTCGCGCAACATCGCCCGCGGCCGTCCGGCCGTGGCGTGTCCGCCGACGTGAGTGATCACGGCTGCCGGAGCGTAGACGTTGTGCCAGCCTGCCTCAGCGAGACGGCGACACAGGTCCATGTCCTCGCAGTACATGAAGTACTTCGGGTCGAAGCCGCCCACTTCCTCGAAGGCCTCGCGGCGCAGGACCATCAACGAGCCAGACAGCCAACCGGCCGCCCCCTCGACCGGCGAACCGGCCTCGGCCCGATACGAGCGGGTCCAGGGGTTGCCCGGCCAGAAGGGTCCCAGGACGGCGTGCCCGAGGCCCCTGCCGAGCGAGGGAAAGGCACGTGCGCTGGGGTAAAGCTGGCCGTCTACGGTCCGGATCGCGGGACCGACACAGCCAGCGCGGGGCCAGCGCTCGAGCGCCTGGAGCAGCAGGTCGAGGGACCCCGGCGCCCACACGACGTCGGGGTTGGCCACCACCACGACCTCGCCGGTAGCGCCTTCGGCGCCGAGGTTGGCTCCCTTGCCGTAGCCGAGGTTGACTGGCGAAGCGACCAGTCGCACCGGGTCAGCCACGACCGGCGGTCCCTCCGGTGAGGCGTTGTCCACGACGACGACCTCGTACGGCTCCCTGGTTGCCGCCACGAGCGAGTCCAGAAACGCAGGCAGGACACCTGCGGAGTTCCAGGTGACGACCACCACTCGCAGGGGGGACACGGTCAGGACGAGACGGCGCGGGCGTAGGCCGCGAGGTGCGCCTCGGCGCTGGCCGCCCAGGTGAACTCCAACGAGCGGTTGTGCCCGTCCGTCGCCAGCTGCGCCCGACGGTCCGGGTCGTCCAGCAGCGTGGAGAGCGCGCTGGCGATGCTGTCGGGATCGGGCTCGGTGTAGGCGACCGCCTCGCCGCCGACCTCGGGCAGGGACAGCCGCGGCGTCGTCAGCACAGGCGCCCCGCAGGCCATCGCCTCCAGCACCGGGAGGCCGAAGCCTTCACCGTGCGACGGGTAGGCCACGACGACCGCGCCGCCCAAGAAGCCGGGAAGATCGGTATAGCGCAGGTAGCCAGGACGCAACACCCGCAGATGCGAGGGAACCTCGGCGATCGCGCCGTCGATCTGGTCGTCCCACCCTGAGCCGCCGGCGAGGACCAAGGCCGGGGCGTCCTCGCGCTCGGCGCACGCCTTCACCCAGCCGCGGACGAGGCCCGGCACGTTCTTGCGCGGCTCCAGCGTCGACAAGAAGGCGATGTAGGGCTGCCCGCCGAGCCCCAGTCGCGCCTGCACCCGGTCCTGCTCGGCCGCACTGGGCACGTGAAACGTCGTCTGGTCGACCCCGTGGTAGGCGACGTCGATCTTGGTCGCATCAGCGTCAAGGACCCGGATCAACTCCTCGCGGGTGGCCTTGGACGGGGTGATCACCCGGGCCGAGCGGCGCAGCGCAGTGCGGGTGGCCGAGCGGAAGAAGGTGCCTTTCACGGACGTGTGCATGTCCGGCTCGGTAAAGAACGTGGCGTCGTGAATCGTCACCACGACGGGACGTCCCGAGCGCAGCGGCATCGTGTAGTGCGGCGAGTGGACAACATCGGCGTTGACCTGCTGGGCGACGAGCGGCAGTCCGGTCTGCTCCCAGGCGAGCCGGGCCGGACGGTGGGCGATCGCGGCGGGCCCGGGGATGACCTCGGCGTTGGCGTCGAGCCGGCTGTAGCGCTCGGCGTCGGCACGCTGGCACACGATCACCATGTCGGCGTCGGTGTTCGCGAGAGCACCGATCAGGCCGTCGACGTAGCGTCCGACTCCCCCGCGGTCAGCCGGGACAGCCGTCGCGTCGACCAGCACACGCGGGTTCGACGTGCCGCCGGACAGCGTGGGCTCCTTCCGGGGGTTGCTTCTGGCTTGGGCCTGCCGAGCCTACGCCCGCTCAGCCCATCTCCTGGTAGGCGGACCAGAGTCGGTCTGCCGCGTCGTCCCAGGTGTACACCGTTGCCCGTTTCCGACCCGCTGCGCGCAAAGCCTCCCGCTGGGGTTCGTCCTCCACGATCGTACGGATGGCTGCGGCCAGATCTGCATCGGTCGCGACCAGCGCCGCGCCACCGGCGACCTCGATCAGGGCCGGCGCGGGGCTGATGACGGCGGGCGCCCCGGCGGCCATCGCCTCGAGCAGCGGGAGCCCAAATCCCTCGGCCCGGCTGGGGACGACGACTGCCGTCGCCCGGTCTAGCAGGACGGCCAGATCGGCGTCCGGAACGCGACCGAGCAGCCGCACCCGGCCGGCGAGGCCGAGCCGACCGGCCTCGGCCGTGAGGTCGAGACCGCCCCAGCCAGGTTGGCCGACCACCAGCAGCGGCAGGTCGGGGGCGGCTGGTGTGGCGAGCGCGGCCAGCAGGACGGAGAGGCCCTTGCGCGGCTCCAGCGTGGCGACGGTGAGCAGGAAACGCTCGGGCAGCGCCATCCGCTGGGCCCGCTCAGCCGCATCGTGGGGGACCGCGAGATCGGCGCTGACCCCGTGCCCGACGACGAGCAACCGCTCGGCGGAAACCTCCACGTGCCGCGCGAGCTCGTCCGCCACAGCCTGCGTCGGCACGACCATCAGGTCCGCCGTACGCGCTGCCCGCTCGACCATCGTTCGGTGCCAGCTCACGCCGCGCGGGGTGAGGGTCTCCGGATGCGTCCAGGGCACGGCGTCGTGCACCGTCACGACCAGCGGCCGACGGCGGCGGGGAGCCAGCGGGGTCGGCGCGTGCACGACGTCGCCGGGCACCGAGGGGCCTAAGCCGCGCTCCCACGCGGCGATCAGTGGGCGTCGACCCATGAGCAGCCGCCGCGGGCCACCGACCCCGGCGACGCGGGCTGCCTCCACATCGCGGTGCCAGGCGACGGCGCCGCGTACCGACGATCCGGTCGGCGCCCGGCGGGCGAGTGCGGCGGCGAGCTCGCGGCTGTAGCGACCCGTACCGCCAGGCACTGGGGCCAGGCACTGCTCGAGCAGGATCCCGACGTCCACCGCTAGCGGGGGACGGTCACGGTGGTGGTGAAGATCGGGCCGAAGCGCACGCGATCAGGACCGATGCCCTGCCAGCTCTCGGTGTAGGTGCCGGGCCGGACGCCGGCGGTGCTCAGCGGGATGCGCCACTCGCCCACCTCACCGGGATAGACCAGGGTGACGCCGTTGCGGGTGACGTTGCCGAGCAGTGCCGGCGGACGGGTCGGGGCCGGCCAGGCCTTGGTACGCAAGGGATCTGGACGCCCGCTGCTGACGGCGAGCCACTCCTTGCCCACGGTCCATGTGGTCGCCCCGAGGTTGCGCATACGTACGACAAGAGTGCGCGAGCCGGACAGCCGCAGGGCGCTGGGCGGATCGAGTTCGGAGGTGGCCAGCCGACTCACCGTCGGGTCGGTACGGACAACGGTGAGCTTCAGCGGGGTGCCGTCGATCCAGTGCTTGGCCTCCCACGCCGGCTCGAACGTCTCCGCGGTGACGCCGACCGGCTCGTCGCCGCCGTACAACTGCACGGAGAAGTCACCGACACCGCCGACGGGGACGTCTTTGGCCGCAGTCATCCAGCCGGGGCGCCGCGGGTTGATCCAGTTGTTGCCGAAGGAATCACTGGTGCGCTCGCGCGGTCCGGAGGTGCCCAACACGATCGGGCCGGTGGCGCCGGTGGGCCAGCGGAGGTTGCCAGCATTGCGGACCGAGAAGTCCAGGGTCGTCGAGCCGTTGCGCGGCACCACGACGGTCTGGCCGTCCTTAAAGACGCCGGGTGGCTCAGGGTGGGTGTAGCCACGCTGCGAGACCGGCGGACCGACCAGCTCACCGCGATAGCTGGGGTTCTCCACCGGGATGACCCAACTCACGGTCGAGCCAAACAGCGATCCGGAGCCGATCCGCAGCCGGTAGGCGCGCGTGTGCACCCCGGGCAGCACTCCCGCAGCATCGATCGCGAACGAGAAGTCCGCGGTCTGGCCTGGCGCCACTGTGCCGGTGGTGGGACGGACGAGGACGCCGGGCCGGGTGCTGCCACCGACGAGCGCGTCGGCCTGGCCGGGCGGCGAGGAGACCGCCAGGTGCAGGCCGTTGGTGTCCCAGCTGGTCGCGCCGACGTTTTTCATGGTGACGGTGAGCCGGCCCGTGGACGGACCGGGCGCCCGGATCAGGGTGGGCGCCTTTGCTGCCGTGACGACGGAGGCGTCCGTGCTCGCGGTGATGCGGAACCACGTCGAGCGCAGCCCGTCGGAGTTGGCCGGCCAGGTGCGGGAGGAGTAGACCCCGGAACCGGTGGTGCTGACCGACGTCGGGGCGCCACTGCTGTTGACACCTTCCAGCAGCACCTTCTTGACCCGACCACCCCACTCGCCGTTGCCGTCGCGCTCGGTGATGCGGATCCGCTGGAGAGTCCCGACGGCGGGATAGCGCCGCTCCAGATCCGTGGCCCGCAGCGCGGCGGTCCAGCTGTGCACCGGGTTGGACACAGCGCCATCCCAGTCGTCACGCCGAGCAATGAGGTAGGGGACGTTGCCGGCGGTCGACCAGCCGCCGTTGGAGCTGGAGAACTCCGCAAAGATGGGCGTGCCGTTCAGGGTGCGTACGACCCCCGCCGTTGCGCGGATCGCGTCCGTCGTGGATGCCGGCTCCAGGGCGATCGAATTGCCGCTGCTGGTGTAGACCCGCGAGCCGCCAAAGACCTGGCACTGCGTGGTGTCGCAGATGTCGTACGTCGCACTGGACGAGACCCGGCTGCGCTTGTTGGCGCTGTAACTGCGGGCAGCGATCGCCTGGGCCTGCAGAGCCGCCGGCTTCCACGACGAGGACGACTCGCGCGGCACGACGCCGAGCAGGTAGTCCTCCAGCGACATGACCGCGATCGACTGAAGTTTCGTCGCGGTGTTCTTGACGGCCTGCACGCCGCCCCGGTAATCGCGTGAGGTCCCATCGGGAAACGCCAGTCGTACGAACGACGGGCCAGAAAAGAGCAGCGGGCCGGCGTAGGTTGCCGGTCCGCTCTCGGCGGCCGTGGGGGTGGCTGCGGTGTCGCCGGACCAGGCCGTCCAGGTCGAGCCGGTCAGCGACGACAGGTGCAGTCCCGCGGCGTCGACGGTGGCGCGCCAGCGAGCGGGGCCGCTCGGCAGGGCCGTGGTGCTGCCGGTCGACAGGTCAGTGACCTTCAGCCCGCTCGCCGCGTAGACCTGGGTGTCCCTGCCCTCGTCGGCCTGCAGCAGCACCCGGATCGGCGCGTTGGGCAGCACGGACTTGGTCGTGCCCGGGTAGTACGTCGACGTGATCGTGTCGGCGTCCTCGCCGAGGCTGGCGGCACCCTGCGCACCCCACTGGGACATGCCGCGGCCGTGACCCCAGCCGTGGCCCTGCAGGTCGAAGACGCCGTCAGCCGGGCGGTTGTAGACCTCGTCAGCCTGCGCTGGCGCAGCGGCGGTGATGGTCGTCAGCAGCCCGGCCAGCATGCCGAGGGCAGCAAACGACGCGGTACGTGAACGTGTGCTGTACGGAAAGGCGCGGCGCATCGGTGTCGTCTCCGGAGATCCGTTGGCGTACTCCTCAGGCGTCGGCAGCCTTCCCCTGCTGCTGAAGCGTCGTCACTGTAACCCCCTGCGTCCCACCAGCACCAGAACGCGGCTTCAGGAGCGCGCCCGCGGCGCCCCAGAGCAGGTCGCCCAGCGTCATGACGGCCCGGCTCACCACGGCGACCGCGGTCGCCGCCGGCCGGTCCAGCACGGGTGCCAGGGCGATCACGAGAACCCCCTCGCGAAGCACCGCGCCGGCGGGCGCGAGCAGGAACAAAAAGCCCACCGTCCAAGCCAGCGCAAAGCCGCCGACGGCCAGGAGCGGCAGGCTGCCATCCCCGGTGCGCGGCTGGGTGCGCAGCAACAGCACGATCTGCACCCCGTACGCCGCCCACATCGCCAGCGCCCACCCGACGGCCGCGCCGATGCCGGTCCAGCTCAGCGCCCGCTCAAGCGGCTCGCGGCGCAGCACCCGCAGGAGCGCGCCCACCAGGCGGGTGAGGACGGGCGGCAGCAGGCAGACGATCCCGACCGGCAACACCGCTAACACCCAGTAGTACGTACGCAGGGCGTCCGGGCTGGTCAGCGGCAGGACCGCAGCGGACACCAGTAGGCCGGTGGCGGTCAGGACGCCCATGAACACCAAGCTCGCGGTGCCGACCCGGCTGCGGGGAACGCCCTGGTCCCGACCGAGTTCCATCTGGGCCGCGACGGCGAAGACGCTGCCCGGCAGGTACTTCCCGAGTTGGCCGAGGAAGAAGACGTGCAACGCCGTACGGATGGGCAGCCGGCTGCCGAGGTCAGCGAGCAGGGCACGCCACACCATGGCGCTGGCGAGCAGACCCAGCAGCACGCCGACCAGAGCGCCGGCAGCGGCGGTCACGCCGGTGCGGGTGACCGCCTCGCGGGACTCGCCGCCCTGGCTGCGCAGGGTGAGGACGACCAGCACCACGGCGGCCAGCAGGAAACCCACCCGCAGGGCTCGACCGAGCCAACGGGGCGGTGTCACAGCGGCGAGCCTACGGCCGAGGCGCCGGGTCCCGGTGCGCGGCGCTAACCTCGGCGCATGACCTCAGCGCCCGAGACTCCCGGTGTCGTGATTGGCAACCACACCGCCAAGTACACCGCCAAGAACCCCGCGATCAAGTGGCTCACCGAGCGGTTCGTCGTACGCCTGGACGCGATGATCGGCGACATCGCCGGCGACGCGCAGCCCGCCACCAAGCCGCTCGAGGTGGGTGCCGGCGAGGGCGTGATCTCGCAGAAGCTGCATCAGCGCTTCGGTTCGGCGGTCGGGCTGGACCTGCCCGACGCAGGGCTGCGGGCCGAGTGGCGCTCGCGCCCCGGTCCGGCCTACCTGCACGGCGACGCCGAAAACCTGCCGTTCAACGACAAGCAGTTCGACCTCGTCGTCTGCGTCGAGGTGCTCGAGCACCTGCGCGACCCGGCGGCTGGGCTACGCGAGCTGGCCCGGGTGTCCTCGCGCCACCTGCTGCTGAGTGTGCCGCGCGAGCCCTACTTCCAAGGCTCCAACCTGATCACCGGCCGCTACCCCAAGGCGTTCGGCAACACCCCCGGCCACCTCAACCACTGGACCAAGAGCAGCTTCCAGCGCTTCGTGTCCCAGGTCGGCACGGTCCGCGCGGTCGCCTCGCCCTACCCGTGGACCATCGTCTGGGTGACCCGCTAACCGTTCGCCCCGAGGGAGCGCACCCGCGGTTGCCGTTCAGTCACGTGCAGGCCAGGGACTCGAGCTCGGCAGCCCGGCGCAGGTCCTTCGGACGGCCGACCGCGCGGCGCATGGCGATCAGCGCCTCTCGCCGTACGTATCTGATCACCGTGCCGTCAGGGCAGGTCACGATCTCGTGGTCGCCGAGGTAATGCTGCACCGGCAGTGCGCCCCACGAAAGGTCGGGCGTGCAGACGTCCCCGCATGCCGAAGCCGTACGGAAGTCGACCTTCGCCGGCAACACCGCACCGGTCAAGCACAGCAACTCGCCGGCGTCGTTGCGCAGCTCGGCGCCCAGCTGCGCGAAGGCGACAGCCAGCCGCGCCGAGTCGTGCGCGTTACCGGACCAGAGCAGGTCCAGATCACCGGTCAGCTCCTGGGAGCCGTGCAGGATCCCGGCCACCTGGCCGATGACGACGACGGGTACGCCGGCGAGATCCATCACCCGGAGCACCTGGAACGGGTCAAACCCGCACGCGTCGTCGGTGTCGACAGTGCCGCGGTCCTCGGCCGCCGCGTCGTGACGCAGGCCGGTGCTCGGCCGTCCCCGCGTGACTACGGCGGTCTGCGCGATCGCGCGCTCGAGGCGCTGCAGTCGGACGTCGTTCACGCGCCAGCATGACGCACGGCGATTCTTGCGCGGCATCGTCCCGCTTCACTGCGCGCCAGGGTGGCCGTTAATTTCGGGCGTACGGCCCCGGCTGAAGCGAAAACTCTTTATACAAAAGAGATTCTTGGCCTGTGGACGACCCCGAAATGTCATACCCGGGTCATAAAATTAGGTCATGTCCACCTCCGCTGACTGGTCCTCGCGGCCGACGTTGACGGCGTTGTCGCCGCAGGAGTTGGCGGCGTTGGTGGACTCCTCGATCGCGCGGACTGAGGGGTTGTTGTTCACCGCGACGCCGACCGAGGAGCTCGATGCGATCGGGCGGTGGCAGCAGCTCAAGGATCAGGCGTTCGCGGGGCAGATGCGTGAGATCGTCGCGGCCTACAACCGGGCGTCGGGGGCGCAGCGGGAGTTCGCTGCTGATGAGGTCGGGCTCGCGATCGGCGCGACCTCCACGACCGGTGGCAACCTCGTCGCGCAAGCCCTCTCCTTGGGTGAGCTGCCCGGGCTACTGGAGGCCGTGGAGTCCGGGCTGCTCACTGAGCGGCATGTGCTGGCGGTGCTGCGTGAACTCGACCGGGTCGAGCTGACCCTCGAGCAGCGGCACGCCGTCGTCCTGGTCTTGCTCGCCCGCTACTGCGGCCAGGCACCCGGGGAGCTCGCCCATCTGGTCGCCCGCCTGATCCTGCAGGTCGACCGGGCCGCCGCCGCCGCTCGGGACGCGCACGCCACCGCCGGGCGAGGCGTCTGGTTCTCCCGCGACGTCGACGGGCAGGCGACGGTGATCGGGCGCGGCCCGGCCGCGCAGATCGCCGCGATCCGCGCCGCGCTGGAGGCGACCCTGCCCGAGCAGGTTGAGGACGGGGATGAGCGCAGCAGGGACGCCCGCACCTTCGACCTGTTCGTTGATCTACTCACCGGCAGCGAGA
>JBKJLP010000243.1:0-2587 GCA_046596735.1 Mycobacteriales bacterium
CTCCGATCCCCGCGCCGTGCAGGTCATGACGCCGCGCAAGCTGCTCTGGTCAGGCTGGGTCAACCGCCTCGGCAGCATCGTCGCGGGGATCTACGACCCGGCCACCCAGCGGGTGCAGACGATGGTGCTGCAGAACCGACTGCAGAACGACGACCACGCGAACCCCTCGGTGCTCGCGCTCCCCGACGGCCGGGTGACCTACTTCTGGAGCGCTCACAACGGTCTCGCGATGTACTACCGGACGACGACGGTGGCCGGCGACGTCCACTCCTTCGGACCGCTGAAGACCCTGCCGGTGCGTCCGTCAGGTGACCGTCTCTACACCTACAGCAACCCGATCCTGCTGCCCGGCGAGAACAACCGGCTGTACCTGTTCTGGCGGTCGCATTACACCCACCAGGCCTTCGCTACCTCCGATGACCTCGGCGTCACCTGGTCTGAGGCGAAGGTGTTGATCGACGAGCCGGGCCAGCGGCCCTACGTGAAGTACGCCGCCGACGGCGACACCATCGGGATCGCCTTCACCCGCAGTCATCCGGACGAGAGCCGGACCGGCATCTACTACATGTCGTACTGGAAGGGCGCCTTCTTCCGTGCCAACGGAACCGCGATCGGCGGCATGGACGACCTGCCGATCGCGCCCGCGCAGACCGAGCTCGTCGTCGACCCCGTACTGCTCGGCAGCTCGGCCTGGATCCAGGACGTCGCGCTCGGACCGGACGGCTACCCGGTCATCGTCTACGCCACCACCGGCTCGGCGCACAGCTACCACTACGTGCGCTGGAACGGCCTGCTGTGGAAGGACACCGTCCTGACCGACGCCGGGCCGGGGATCGTCGCCGACCCCCGGGAGCCGTCGTACTCCGGTGGCGTGACGCTCGACCACTCCGACCCGAGTAGCGCCTACCTGTCGCGACGCGTCGGTTCGGTCAACGTCGTCGAGAAGTGGACCACCACCGACGGTGGGCTCACCTTCACGTCGGCGGCGCTGCCGCAGGACCTCACCGTCGACAACCTCCGCCCCGTCGTTCCCCGGGGCCTCGGACCCGAAGACACCGTCCGGACGCTGTGGATGTCGGGCACCTACCGCTACTTCACCGACTTCAACACCTCGGTCGTCGGCGCACCCGCGCTACCGCCCACGCCCGGGCGGACCACCATCCGGGTCGCACCGGTCCCCCGCCAGGTGCCCGAAGGTGCGGCCACCAGAACCACCGCCCGGCTGTTCTCGACCGAGACCGGGCAGCCGGCGGTGGACGTCGAGGTCACGTTGTTCCAACGCCGAGCCGGCGGCCTGGTCTGGTCGAGGGTCGAGACGGCGCACACCGACAACACCGGCCTGGTCGGCTTCCGCTACACCGTGCAGCGCAGCACCGAGCTCATGATCGACTGGCCCGGCGACGACCGGTGGACGCCGGTGGCAACCGCGCCGCTGCGCATCGCGGCGGTGGCACGAGTCAGCTAGCGCGAGTCAGCTAGGCAGTACGGACTGCGCGGTCCTCGACCGGACCGGCCTGCCGCAGCTGGCCGAGCACGCGGGCCCGCCAGGCCGCGTTCTGCGCCCGCCACAGGTCCTGCACACCGCGGTGGACCTCGACCTCGTCGGTCGCGTCGATGAAGTAAGTGTTGTCGCGCTTCTCGACCATGGGTGCAGTGTGGGACCGCACCCGCCGTCCACCCTGCGGACACGCCGCGTTGGCCTGAGATCCGATGGGCCGAGCCGCTTCCTCGGCAGCTTCGCCTACTGGCGCGGGGCGACCAGCAGGGTCTGCGCCCCGAGCCCGATCGGGCCGTCGAGGTCTGACAGCACCGACGTGGCCAGCCCGATACCACCAGGCGAGATCGTGGTGGTGGCGTCCAGGCAGACCCACTCGCCGACCGCCTCGCGGTGCAGGTGCACCGTCAGCTCCGGGTTGATGAACAGCCACTGCGTCAGGTCCAGCTCACTGGAGATCCCGTTGCCGCTGTCGGCCACCGCGAGCACTCGCTGCAACGGGCTCGGCTCCTCATCGGGCACGACCCTCACGAGCAGCCGGCTCCAGGCCGTGGCCGGCCCTGGCCTGGTGAAGTGCCCGTTGGCGAACCGCCACTCGACGGCTGACAGGTAGCCGTCGACCCAGTCAGCCCGCCCGATCTCGTCGGCGACGGCCGGCAGCGGCGGCGCCTGCGCGTGCAGTGGCGGTACGGCGGGAGCCGCCGTACGAAGCACCCGCCACGCCTGCGCCCTGGCGACGTCCCTGCCAGCCGCGGTGAGCACCGCCTCGACCAGCTCGACGCTGCGGCCCGGCCGGGTGACGCGCGCGGCCAGTGTCAGCTCGCCGACCGGGATCGGGCCGAGGATCTCGACAACGACCCGGGCGACCATGACGTCAGCTCGCGGCTCGATCTGCTCGACGGCCCGGCCGAGCAGCGCGCTCGGAGGCCCGCCGTGCTGGAAGCGTTCGTCCCACGGCCCGGTCGTGTGCCGGGTGGCCTGCCACCGGCCGTCCCCGAGCGGTACGAAGAAGGAGTCATCCACCCCCGCCACGCTACGGCCGGGGCAGGATGGAGGAGTGATCACCCGACCTGTCCTGGCGCTCGTCGCCTC
>JBKJLP010000091.1:0-6189 GCA_046596735.1 Mycobacteriales bacterium
GCCGACCTTTTTGTACGCCGCGTCCAACTCCGGCTTGAGCTCGTCGAACGGGACCGTGATGGTCAGCTTGACCCGGGTGGGGCTCAGGGTCTCGGCGGCGGTCTGCACAGTAAGGTCCTCTCGGGCGTGCGGGATCGGCTCGCGATTCGGGCGGTGACGCGTGGGCTGGTGGCTCGTACTGCGGGGCTGGTCGGGGCGGGGAGACTCGAACTCCCGGTCTCCTGCTCCCAAAGCAGGCGCGCTAGCCACTACGCTACGCCCCGTTGCGGTTCATCCTACGGGGGAGCCGCCGCGCGGGCGTAGCTCAATGGTAGAGCCTCAGTCTTCCAAACTGATGGTGCCGGTTCGATCCCGGTCGCCCGCTCCACGTAGGCGTCGCTAGGCGTGGTCGGTGAAGCCGGCGTCGGTGTGCGAGCCGTCACACAGCGGCTTGTTCTTGGACTGGCCGCACCGGCAAAGGACCATCCGGTTGCGGGTCTCCAACGGTTGCCCATCCGCGCGCTCGACGTCGACCGAGCCGGTGACCCACAGCGGTCCGTCATCCAGCACCGCGACGCCCTCCGCGAGGTGTGGCTCCACGTCACGGTCGGCGCCTGGCAGCGCGTAGGTCAGCGCACCGCTCGGGCAGCGCTCGATCATGCCAGCGACCTGCGTACGCACCGCGACATCGGAGGTCTGCTTCGTCAGCTTCCAGACGTTGCTGAGTTTGTTGGCGCAGAAGCCGGCGTGCTCACACAGCCCACGATCGTCGCGGACGGTGATGCCCTCACCGCCCAGGACCTTCGCTCGCTCGTCGTACGAGGTCGTCGCCGCCGTCTCCGTACCGTCCCAGTCGCGGGTGGCGTGCGTCCCGTCGCAGAACGGCTTACTGGACGAGCCGCCGCAGCGACACAGCGCGAATTCCTCGCCCGCCTCGAGTGCATCGTCGTGCTGCCAAGCGAGAGGCTCGTCCTCCTCGGTCTTCAGCGGCCGGGCGCGGCGCGGCGCGGCGCCTTCGGACACCATGTACGGGCCCTGCGTGGTGACGCGGATCTTCAAGGCGACTCCTGGGACGTCGGAGTGGTCAGTCTCCCCCAGGCATCGGCGCCTAGCGTGAGCGCGTGTCCAGCCCGGCGGAGTTCTTTGAGCGCCTCGTCGTCGTCGACGCGCCGCGGGCGCTCGTTGCACTGGGCGGCACCCTCGACCCGCCGACGCTCATCGCCGCCTATCGCGCTGGCTGCTTCCCCTGGCCATCGACCGGGCCGCACGAGCGGTCACTCGAACGGCAGGCCCGTCGACTGATGCGCTCCGGCGAGGTGCCACTGCTGGCCGGGAAGGACGGGCTCGTCCCCTGGTGTTCGCCGCAGCCGCGCGCCGTGCTCCTGCCGTCCGAGGTCGTCGTCAGCCGCTCGTTGCGCAAGACCCTGAGGCGCAGCGGTTGGACGGTGACGGTCGACGCCGCGTTCGATCAGGTCGTCGCCGGGTGCGCCGGGCGCGAAGAGGGCACCTGGATCACCGACCGGATGCGCCAGGGCTACTGCGCCCTGCACCGGGTTGGCGGTGCGCACTCCGTCGAGGTGTGGGACGGCGACGAGCTGATCGGAGGCTTGTACGGCGTACTCACCGGTCGCGTCTTCAGTGGCGAGTCGATGTTCCACCGACGGGCCGACGCGTCCAAGGTGGCGCTGATCGACCTGTGCGACCGACTGCTCGAGGCTGGCGTCGCCCTGGTCGACACCCAGCAACCGACCGAGCACCTCGCATCCCTCGGCGGGGTCGAGGTCGACCGCTGCGACTACCTCGCTGCGCTCGCGCGACTGCGCGACGACACCACCGCGATCGCCACCGACGCGCGACCTGCCAGTCGGTTGGCTTAGGGGAGGCGCCAGAGGAGGACGAGCCCGCGGTCATCGGAGGCATCCGCCGCGACCCGTCGTACGAGCAACTCGCCGCCACCCTCGAACCCGTCGGTCAGCAGGTGTTCGGCCGCCCCGAGCAACTTGTCGATCCCGACGGCGAGGTCACGGCCGGGCACCTCCACGAGGCCGTCGGTGTAGAGAAGCAACGCGTCCCCGGGGCGCATGTGGCCGCCGTCGTGGTCGTACGTGGAGTGATGGAGCAAGCCAAGGGCGGGGCCGGAAGTCTCCAGCAGCGACCATCGGCCGCTACCGGCGTCGAAGTGCGCGGCCGGCGGGTGGCCGGCACTCGCGACGGAGAAGGCGCCCGTGGTCAGGTCCACGCTGAGGTGACAGGCGGTAGCGAAGCCCTCCTCCCAGTCCTGGGCGACGAGGTAATCGTTGGCGGCTGGCAGGAACTCCGCTGGTGGGAGCGCCCCCAGGAGGCCTCCTAGGGCGCCAGACAGCAGCAGCGACCGGGTGCCGGCCTCCACACCCTTGCCGGAGACGTCAACGAGCGCGACATCGAGCTGCGCTCCCTCGCTGCGACAGGCACTCACGATGAAGTCACCCGCGAAGGGCGCCCCACCAGCCGGGCGGAGCACCGTTTCGGCGCGCCAAGGGTGAGACAGCTCGGGCAACTCGCCCTGCGTCTGCAGTCGCTGGCGCAACCCGACGAGCACGGTGTCGCCGCGGAGCCCGCCGAGCCCGGTCTCCTCGCGGGACCGGGAGAACTCCAAGCCCACGAGTGCCGTGACGCCCAGCACGAACAGCCCACCTGGCCTGGCCTGCCAAGCGCCGAGAACAACCACGTCCCAGAGGACCGCAGCGCCAACGAACAGCACGAGGCGGTACATCGCCCGGCGGCGTAGCAGCACTCCACCGGCAAGCAGCGGCAGGGTCTGCGTGACGGGCGGGAAGTACGCCACCGACACCGTCAGCCCAAGCGTGAAGAGAAGCCCTGACCCGAACATCAACGCGACAAGCGTGACGTCCTCGGGCGGCGGGTTGCGGCCGGCTCGAGTGATCAGCGACGGTAGGGCCCCGAGGGTCCGGCCGAGCGAACGACGCCAGCCCGGTCGCGAGAGGTCCATGATCCCGGCGAGTTTACGGGGCGCTGGAACAATCACGGCATGACGCACCCGATCCGCTTCCTGGAGCAGGCCGACCTCACCGACGCAATGGAGCTGATTTCGCGCGCCTTCGGCGGTGGCCACACGCCCGCCGATGACGCGATCGAGATCGCCATGTGGGAGCCGGACCGCTTCTACGGTGCGTACGACGGCACACAACTGGTCGGCACCTGTGGCAGCTTTGCGTTGGAGATGACCGTGCCGGGCGGCCCACGACCCGTGGCCGGGGTGTCCTGGGTCAGCGTCGCGCCCACTCACCACCGCCAGGGCATCGCCCGCTCGCTGATGCGGCGGCAGCTCGACGACCTGCACGCGGCGGGCGAACCGGTGGCCGCACTGTGGGCCACCGAGGGCGCCATCTACCAGCGCTACGGCTACGGAGTGGCTGCGTGGGGATTGTCCGCCTCGGTGCCGTCGAAGTCGGTGTTCAACCTGCCGGTGCCGACCGGTGGCCTCGAGCTCGTGAAGCCCGAGGCGGCGCAGCTGTCGGCGACGTTCGACCACGCTCGGGTCCGGCGATCCGGTTGGTACGCCCGCTCTGCCGCTTGGTGGGACTACCGACTCAAGGACCTTGAGCACCATCGCCGTGGAGCGAGCGAGCTGTTCGCGGTCGTGAGCCGCAGTCCCTACGGCGTCGACGGTTACGCGCTTTACAGCACCACATCGGACTGGGCTGGCGGTGCCCACAAAGGCAAGGTCAAGGTCCGCGAGCTGGTCGGGACCTCACCGGAAATCACGGCGCGGTTGTGGCGCTACCTGCTGGACCTGGACCTGATGGGCACGGTCGAGTGCCACTTATCGCTGGATGACCCACTGCTGCACCTGATGGGCAACCCCCGTACGGCAGACGCTCGCCTGGCCGACCACCTATGGGTACGGCTGGTGGACGTGCCGGCTGCTCTCGCGGCGCGCAGTTACGCCATCCCGATCGACGTCGTCCTTGAGGTCACCGACGAGTTCTGTCCGTGGAACACCGGCCGGTTCCGGCTCAGCGGTGGACCGACCGGTGCGACCTGCACGCCCACGGAAAGTTCAGCAGACCTACAGGTGTCGGCGGGGGACTTGGGTGCCGCCTACCTTGGCGGCTCCCGTCTGCAGTCCAGGGCAGGCAGCGGGCATGTCGTGGAGTTGACCGAGGGGTCGCTCGCGACTGCGTCGCTGGCCTTCAACTGGTCTGGCCCGGTGGCCTACTGCCCGATGATTTTCTAGGCCGGCTGGCAGGTCGGGCACCAGAACAGGTTGCGCGCCGCCATGACCTGGGTGCGGACTTCGGTACCGCAGCGTCGGCAGGGCTCGCCGTTGCGGCGGTAGACGTAGTGGCTGTCCGCGCGACTGGCCGCACCGCCGCGTCGGTCGCGATCCTCGCGTTCGGTCGTGACGATCCGACCGGCTCGGACGCCGGCCTTCATCAGGGTCACGGTGTCGTCCCACAACCGCTGCCACGTCAGCGGATCGACGTCACGGCCCGGTCGGAACGGCGAGACCCCCGACCGGTAGAGCACCTCGGCGCGGTAGACGTTGCCTACGCCGGCCAGCACCTTCTGGTCCATGAGTAGCTGGCCGATCGGCGTCTTGGCCCGGGCGATGCGTACCAGAGCGAGATCACTGTCGGCGTCGCGTTGCAGCGGGTCCGGCCCGAGCCGCGCCAGGACCGCCTTGCGTTCAGCCGGCGTGACCAGGTCGCAGTGGGTAGGGCCGCGCAGGTCGAGGTGGGCCTCGTCAGTGGTGATCCGTACCCGGAGCGCGCCGCGCGGCTCCGGGGCCGGCAGCGGACCCGTCGTCCACTTGCCGTAGAGCCCGAGGTGGACGTGCAGCAGCAGCCCGGAGTCGTAGCGATACCAAAGGTGCTTGCCGTACGGCTCGATCTTGGTGACGGTGTGCCCGTCCAGAAGCGCGGCGCCTCCGGCGAAGCGGCCCTGCGGGCTCTCGACGTGGACCGGACGCCCGAGCAGCAGCCGTCGGTGGTCGCGGGCGAGCCGGTGAATCGTGTGCCCTTCGGGCACGGGCATCTCCTTACGGGAGCGGGGGCAGCTCGCGGGTCGTTTCGTACGCCGACAGCATGTCGATCCGGCGGGTGTGCCGGGCCTCGCCGCTGTAGGGCGTGGCCAGGAACGCCTCGACCAGTGTGAGGGCGGTGGTCTCGTCGTGCATCCGGGCGCCGATGCTCACGACGTTGGCGTCGTTGTGCTCACGGCCGAGCTTGGCGGTGTCGACCGAGTGCGCCAACGCGCAGCGGACACCGAGGACCTTGTTGGCCGCGATGGCCTCGCCGTTGCCCGAGCCGCCGAGCACGATGCCCAGGCTGCCTGGGTCCTTGGCCACACCCTCGGCTGCCCGCAGGACGAAGGGCGGGTAGTCGTCAACCGCGTCGTACTCCTTGGGGCCGTGGTCGACGGGCTCGTGGCCGAGCTCGAGGAGACGCTCCACCAGCCGCTCCTTCAACGCGAAGCCAGCATGGTCAGAACCGAGGTGTACGCGCATGGTGAGCCAGTCTGCCGTGCTCTGCCTCAGGAGGCGACGGCGACGCCCGCCTCGGCCTCGTGCTTGGCCTGGTAGAGCGCGGTGTCCGCACGGCTGAGCAGGACATCCACCGCCTCACCCGGTTTCAGCATCGCGATGCCCACTGACACCGAAATCACCTGCGGCGTGACCTCTCTCAGTCGTTGCGCGGCGTGCAGAGCCTCGGGGAGCTGGCAGTTGTTCAGGATAAGGACGAACTCATCACCACCCAGGCGGACCAGCAGGTCTCCATCGCGCACTTGGGCGCTCCACGCCTCCGCAGTCTGGTTGAGCAGCCGGTCCCCGGCTGCGTGTCCCCACGTGTCGTTGTAGGACTTGAAACCGTCCAGGTCCAGCAAGAGCGCGGCCAGACCCTGCTGATCGCGGACGGCCCGAGCGATGTAGCCGGTCAGCTCCCGGTCCAGCCCGCGGCGGTTGGCCAGCCCCGTCAGGCTGTCGGTGTCAGCCTCCGTACGGATGATGCTCATCAGGATGCCCACGACGAGACCTGTCGAGGTCATCACGCCCGCGCTCACGATCAGCTGCCCGGCCGCGACGGCGCCCTGATCCACGGACAGGACAGCGACGGTCTCTGCGGCCAGGCCGAGGGAGATCTGGCCGACGGCGGCGCGGACGCTGAAGAACAGGAAGCTGTAGACGGCGACCCAGACGTAGAACGCACT
>JBKJLP010000140.1:0-5032 GCA_046596735.1 Mycobacteriales bacterium
CCCTCGGGAGCCTTCAGATCAGCCGTGACGGGGTTAAAGCCCAGGATGCGCTTCGCGCCCTTGGCCAGGGTGCCGCCCTGGCTGATGGCAATGCCAGCACCGGAGGCGTCGAACCAACGGACCTGAGTGGCGGGGCCTTCGCCCGGCGTGCCGGCGTTGGGGTTCAAGCTCGGCATCCCGGCGAACGCGGAGAAACGGTAGGTCGTGCCTGCCTTGACCGGGATCGCCTTGTCGGTGACCCAGACCGGCCGCATGGAGTAGCGCTTGTTCGTGCCCTCGTCGACGGCGTGCGTCGCGGGGTAGGCGGCATTGGGCGCGCACTTGTCCTCGCCGCTGCTCTGGTCGCAGAACTGCTTGCCGCCACCGAGCGCGCCGCTGATGGCGACGTTGCGCTTGCCACTCTGCGCCGAGCGCTGGTTGTAGTCGAACAGCACCGTCGAACCCTCGAACGTCCAACCCACCGGCAACACCGGAATGCCGTTGACCGTAGCGGCGTCATTGCTCGATTCCTCGAAGCTCGCGTTGACCACGAGGTTCTTGCCGAGCACAACCTTCTTAGGCGCCGCGAGCGCCGAGCCCGCACCCAGCAGGCTGCCCACAACAGCGAGGGCGACGAGCGGACGGATCAAGCGATGCGGGGTCAAGGAGAGCTCCTTTGTCGGTGTCCTGCAGTGCAACGAGCGGGCAACCCGTACGTCACGCTCTCTGACTTCGCGATGGCGCCGCTATCTCCTGCCGCACCTGCAGCGTCCATGCGCCGGACGGCAGCGTTCCGGTCGTTCTGCCCGCATATGTCCGCAACCCCTCGACCGGGTGCAGCACGGCCCCGGGCAGCCGCACCCCCGCCTCGCCACCGACGGGGATCTCGATGTCGACCTCAAGCACGTCGTCCGCCAGCAGCCGCCAGGCCACGGCATAGCGCCCCGACCTGGAGTCGTACGACGTGTGTGCCCAGGTCAGCCCACCACCGAGCTCAGGGGCCACGAGCGCGCGGCGCCAGCCGACCACCGAGGGATCGCGGGCCAGCCCGCCGACGGTGGCGTGCAGCCAGGTCGCCACGGTGCCGAGCGCCGCGTGGCACAGGCTGTTAAGGAAAGGATCAGCAAAGCCCTCGGGCGTGCGGCTATCCCAGCGCTCCCAGATCGTTGTTGCGCCTTGACGCAGCATCGGCAACCAGCCGGGCTGGGTCTCGGACAGGGCCAAGGCGTACGCGAGGTCGCTGCGGCCGGCGCGGGTCAGCTGCGGTAGCAGATGGCGTACGCCCTGGAAGCCGGTCGTGAGGCCGTTGGCCTCGACATCGGCCACCAGGAGCGGACCGGTCTGCTCCGCGGGGACCAGATCGAAAGCGGTCGCCAGCAGCAGCGCAGTTTGAGTCAGCTCCCCTCGCTCGCTGGCCCGCTCCCATTCTGCGGAGAAGCCCGCGCGGACCTGAGCAAGCAAGGACAGGGCCGGCCCGCGCAGATCCTCGCGATCCAGGACGCCGGCTGCGGTCGCGACCAGCGCGCAAGAGCGCGCCCACCACGCGGTGGCGAGCAACTGCTTGGGGGTCTCGACCGTCGCGAGCCAGTCGCCGTAGTCACGGTTGCGACCCTCCCGCCAGACACCGTCGGGGTTGGCGCGGGCGATCCACTGCGGCCAGCGGGCCATCGCCTCAACGTTGTCGGTCAATGCGGTCCGGTCGCCGTACCACTGCCACAACGCCCACGGGATCGCTACGCCCGCATCGCCCCAGCCGGGGGCTCCGTCGTCGGTGTGCGCCAGCCGCGGCGCGACGTCCGGGAAGGCACCCGCGGCCGATTGACCGGACCGCACGTCGGCCAGCCAGCCGGCGTAGAAGCCGCCTAGGTCGAACAGGTACGACGCGAGCTCGACGGTCACCTCGGCGTCGGCCAACCAGCCGAGCCGCTCGTCGCGCTGCGGGCAGTCGGTCGGCAGCGCGACCAGGTTGTTACGGATGGTCCGGCGAGCCACGTCCCACAACTCCGTGAGATCGGTGGAGGAACAGGAGAAGGCACCCGTCTCGCGGGCCGCGGTGTGCGCGACGACTCCGGTGACCTGCGCCGAAGCCGGACCGGTCACCTCGACGTAGCGGAAGGAGCGGTACGTCGATCGCGGCTCCCACATCTGCCGCCCACCAGGGCCGACCACGTAGGTGTCCGTGCAGGCGGCGCCCCGCAGGTTGGCCGTCCAGAGCTGGCCATCGTCGTCGAGGGCCTCCGCGCAGCGCAGCCGCACGATCGTCCCGGGTTCGGCGTCGACGGTCAGCCGCGGCCAGCCGACGACCTCCTCCCCCAGGTCCATGATCCGCGATCCCGGCAGCGTCGGCTGCACCGAGACCGGATGTACTTCGCCCAGCACCAGCACCGGCTCGCACGGCGTCGCGACGATGTCGCCCGTCGGACCGGGATCTGGCCAGGCCGCCTCCCAGTCGGTGTCGTCGTAGTCAGCCTCTGCCCAGCCGGGCAGCTCGAGCCGCGCGTCGTAATGCTCGCCGCCGAGCAGGTCGCCGCTACGGATCGCTCCGTGCCTGCCCTTCCAGGTCTCGTCGCTCCGGATCCGGACCTGCGTGCCGTCGGCGAGGTCGACGACCAGCTCGAGTTTGGCCACGGGCGTCCGGCCGTAGTGCTCGCGCTGGTGGTCCCACCCGACATATCCGGCGTACCAACCGTCCATCACGACGACCCCCAGGGCGTTACGGCCGACGACCAGCCCCGACGTGACATCGAAGGTGCGCGACCGCACGCGGTGCCGGTAGTCCGTCCAGCCCGGGGCTAGCCGGTCGCGGCCGACTCGGTGGCCGTTGAGCCAGGGCTCACACAGTCCGCCAGCCGTCACATGTAGCCGCGCCTGCTCCACCTCGCCGGGCAGGTCGAAGGCAGTGCGTAGGTGGGCTGCAGGTCGATGGCCATCGCGCGCGTCGGTCGGGATCGGTCGACAGATCCAATGGCCCGACCACTGGGTGAGCCCTTGCTCAAAGACAGCCTCGTCACTTGTCACGGTTCGTCCGTCTGCGGTCCAGACCTGGACGCGCCAGCGCACGGCGTCCGAGATCGGACCGCGGTAAAGGACATCTGCCGAACCTGTGCCCTCGAGTCGACCACTGTCCCAATCCGCCGTCGTGACGCGATAGGCGACCTGACGTGTCCCTTGTGCGTCATCCCTTGTACGCCAGGACAATCGGGGCCGCAGCACGTCCAAACCGAGAGGATCGACGAGGTGCTCGGCGGTCAGCCGGTCGACACTCAACGCCACCGCTGCAACCTCCTCGCGCGTGGACTGCCGCAGATGACCTACGTCGTCGTAGCATCCGAAACGGGACGGTAACGCCCTTCCTCTCGGGATGGCTCTCACCGTCCCCTTCGTCGTCCGGAAATCGGAGGTGTTTCGTGGTTGCGTCACCGCGCTCGACGCAGGCACCCCGCACCCCCGGCATCGTCCTCGGCAGCCTGGTCGCCGCGCTCGCCGTGCTCGTCGCCGCTGTCGCACTGACCGCCCGTCAGGCCGCGCCGCCGGCCATCGCGGAGTTTGCTCCGCAAGCCGTCGAGCAGATCAAGCAGACCCTCGACGAGCAGGCGCCGGACGTCACCCCCGACGCCACCGGCGATGGTGCCGGGCAGCCCAGCGCCAGCCCGTCCCCGTCCGCCAGCGCCGCAGCGAGTGCGGCTGCCGCGGCGCGCTCCGCGGCCGCAGTCGTCGTGCCACGCGTTCGACAGTGCGTCGGCAACCCGCCGCGGCAGACCGAGGACCCGCAGTCCCCTCCCTGCGTTCCCTACTCCGACCCCAAACTCGACAACGGTGGGGTGACAGCCCCGGGTGTCACTCGCGACCAGATCTCCATCGCGCTGCCGATCCAGTTCCTGGAGAACACGACCATCCCGCCGATCCTCGTCGACTTCTTCAACAAGCGCTTCGAGTTCTACGGCCGCAAGCTCGTTCTGCGGTCCTTCAGCCCCTCGGGCTGCCCGGACGGCACCCCGGCCCCGGACAAACAGCGCGCCGACGCGATCGCCGTCCAAGAAGAGCTCAACGTCTTCGCGTCACTCGCCTACTGCAACGCCAACCAAGCTGACCGGGCCTACTACGACGCGCTCGCCGACCGCAAGGTCATCTCGGTCTCGGACGGCAACCTCATCACCGGTACCGACGCGGTCTACGCAAAAAAGGCCCCGTACGAATGGAACTTCCAGCCGGGCGTCAACACCATCATGGCCAGCACCGCGCAGTTCATCTGCGCCAAGCTGGCGGGACGGGCGCCGATCTATGCCGGCGCCACTCAGCGTTCGCCAGCGACCCGAAAGTTTGGCGTCATCTACACCCGCGCGACCGACGGCAGCACGCCCGATCTGAAGCCGCTGCGCGCTGGCCTGCAGAGCTGCGGAGTCACCCTCACCGAAGTGCAGGAAGAGGCGACCAGCGACCCGCAGCGCAACGGCATCAACGCGATCGTGACGATGGCCAACGCCGGCGTCACCTCGCTGATGTGTTTCTGCAGCCTGCTCGACACCCGCGGCAAGTACATGCAGGCGGCAACCGGTCAGGGATATCAGCCTGAGTGGGTCCTCACGACCTACGGTGCCAACGACCTCGACAACGGGTTCTCCGGTGGCAACGCCCCGCCGGATCAGACCGGCCACATCGTCGGCGTCACTTTCCGCAACAAGCTCCTGCCCAAGCAGGACATGCCTTGGTACTGGGCGCTGCGCGAGGCCGACCCGACGCAGGACCCGCAGGGCAACACCTACTACGCCTCCAACTCGCGCTACTACCAACTGCTGCTGCTCGCCTCGGGGATCCAGCTCGCGGGGCCCAACCTCACGGCGGCGAGCTTCCAACGCGGTCTGCAAGCCGCCCAGTTCCCCAACCCCGGAGCCGCCGGCCCGCCGTATTTCCAGGCGCGGGTGGGCTTCGCCGGCGGACGTCACACGATGAGCACCGACGCCAGCATGTTTTGGTACGACCCCAACCGGCCGGGCACGATCGACCCGACAGTGCCGGGCGCCGTCTGTTACGTCGACCGCGGCCGGCGGTTCGC
>JBKJLP010000422.1:0-3138 GCA_046596735.1 Mycobacteriales bacterium
CGCAGGATCGGCTGCTCCCGGCGATGATCCCGGTCGGCGCCGGCCTGCTCGCCGCCACCCTCGTCGACTGACCTAGCCCCCGCCTTTGGGTGGAATCCCCAGCACTCCAGTGCTGGGGAAATGCTGTCAAGGCACCGGCGAGGGCCGCGCGGGAGCTAGCTGGGGAAGCCTTCGGCTCCGACGGCGACGCCGACGACGTCAAACTCCTGCACCACGTCCGGGGTGTGCCCGACCATGAGGGTGACGGCACTCGGGCTGGCCCGGAAGCCCGCCAGGAACTCCTCGCGCGCCTGCTCGGTCGCCCAGACGTAGTTGCCGGCGAAGAAGCCGCCGTCGACCATCTGCCAGGTCTTCCAGAGCAGCCCGGGCATGCCGGTGAAGCGGGCGATGGACTCGTCGCGGACGTAGGCGCGCAACTGGTCGCTGACGACGGCGTCGGCGTCGGTGAGGGACCAACGGATCGTCAGGCCGTACATCAGGCTGCCTTCCGTCGAGCGCTGCCGGACAGGGTCTCCAACCAGCGCGTGAGCAGGCGTACGCCGTAACCCGTGCCGCCCTTGGTGAGCTCCTGGTCGTCACCGTCGGACCGGCCGGGGCCGGCGATGTCCAGGTGCGCCCACGGCAGCCCGCCCGCGAACTCGCGCAGGAACAGCGCGGCCGTGATCGAGCCGCCACCGAGCTTGAGCTTGGGCTGGCCGATGTTGCGCAGGTCGGCGATCGGCGAGTCGAGCGCGTGCCGGTAGTCCTCGACCAGCGGCATCCGCCACGCGCGTTCGCCAGAGACCTCGGCGGCCGCCAGCAACTCGGCGGCGAGCGTGTCATCGGAAGCGAAGAGGCCGGCGATCTTCTTGCCCAGCGCGACCGGCATAGCGCCGGTGAGAGTCGCGACGTCGACGATGGTCGTGGCCTTGAGATCCCTTACGGCGTAGGCGATGGCGTCGGCCAGGACGAGGCGACCCTCGGCGTCGGTGTTGAGCACCTCGACGGTCGTGCCGCCGTACTGGCGCAGCACATCACCGGGGCGAGTGGCCGTGCCGCTGGGCATGTTTTCAGCGGCGGCGACGAGGCCGGTCACCTTGATCTTGAGCTTGAGGTCGGCGACCGCGCGCAGGGTGCCGAGCACCGCAGCGCCGCCACCCATGTCGGTCTTCATCGTCAACATGCCGGCGTTGGGCTTGAGCGACAGGCCACCGGTGTCGAAGGTGATGCCCTTGCCGACGAGCACGATGTGCTGGCTGCCACCACCGTCGTAGGTGACCTCGATCAGCCGCGGCGGACGGGTCGAACCCTGGCCGACGCCGACGATGCCGCCGAAGCCGTCCTTGGCCAGCTGCTTCTCGTCGCGGACGGTGACCTTGAGGCCCTTGAGCAGGGTCGCGGCCTCCTTGGCCAGCCACTGCGGGGTCTTGGTGAGCGACGGGGTGTTGACGAGGTCACGCGCCGCTGCCGTCGCCGTCGCGACAGCGACGGCGCGGTCCAGCGCCGGCTGCAGTGCCTTGGCGGCGACCAGGGTGATGGTCTGCAGCGGGCGCGGCTCGGCGTCGCGCTTGAGGGTGTAGCCGTACGACGCGAGCAGCAGTCCTTCGGCAAACGCGCGCAGGCCCTCGTCATCCAGCCCGGCCTTGCGCAGATCCACGGCCAGACTCGCTGAGCCCTTAGCTTTGCGGGCCAGGGCGGCTCCCGCCGTACGCAACGACGAAGGTGAGCCGTCGCCGCGGCCGACCGCGATGACGCGCTCGAGGTCGCCCTCGGGCTGCGGCGCCGCGACGATCTCGCCGGGCTCGCCCTTGGCCTTCTCGCGGGCGAGCAGGCTGGTCAGGTCGACCGGTGAGGCCCCGAGCACCTCGACGCTGCCCTCGCCCGGTGCGGTGAGCAGGGCCAGGACGGCGGACGAGGGAAGCCGGGTCGCCAGGGCGATCGCCGGCAGTGCAGCGGTCAGGACAGAACGCCCTTGAGGGCGTCGCCGAGGTTGGCGACCTCTTCGGCGTTGAGCTCGACGACAAGGCGTCCGCCGCCCTCGAGCGGGACGCGCATGACGTAGCCGCGACCCTCTTTGGTGACTTCGAGCGGACCGTCACCTGTCCGCGGCTTCATGGCCGCCATCGAACCTCCACGTATCGGGTGCGGTCGGTTCCGCACATCACTTACGTACATTCTCCTGCATCGCGCCGTCGGCCTCGTGATCAGGGGTCTGCACACCACCCGAATCCCCAGGAGCACCCATGTCCGACACCGTCCTGCTCGACGTCACGGGCGCCGTTGCCACGATCACCCTCAACCGCCCCGAGGGCATGAACGCGCTGACCCTCGAGGCCAAGACGGCGCTGCTGACCGTGCTGCAGGCGGTCGCGGCCGATGAGGCCGTACGTGCTGTGGTGCTGACCGGCACGGGGCGGGCGTTCTGCGTGGGGCAGGACCTGCGCGAGCACGCTGCGTTGATCGCGGCCGGCGATCCGGCGCCACTGTCGACGGTGCGCGAGCACTACAACCCGGTGGTCACGCTGATCGCCGCGATGCCCAAGCCGGTGATCGCGGCGATCAACGGGACGGCGGCGGGGGCCGGGCTGGGGCTGGCGTGTGCGTGCGATTTCCGGATCGGCGCGGCGGGGTCGCGGTTCACGACGGCGTTTGCCGGGATCGGGCTGACGGCGGACAGCGGGCTGTCCTGGACGCTGCCGCGGCTGGTGGGGTCAGGCCGGGCGGCGGCGCTGCTGCTGCTGGCGGAGCCGTTCACCACCGAGCAGGCGCTGGAGATGGGGATGCTCAACGCGGTCGTACCGGCTGAGCAGGTGCTTGCTGCGGCGACCGAGCTCGCGGTGCGGCTGGCGGCGGGGCCGACGGCGGCGTACGCCTGCATCAAGTCCTCGCTTTCGGCCGGCGCGACGTCCTCGCTCGTGGAGGCGCTGGCCAAGGAGGACGAGCTGCAGACGCGAGCGGGGGCGACGGCGGACCACGCGGCGGCGGTGGAGTCGTTCCTGGCCAAGCAGCCGCCGGTGTTCGCCGGCCGCTAGCCCCCCATGACCAACGCCGCACACTGCACCGTGAGCAACCCGGCCCACGGGGCGGTTTCGTGGCGTTGATCAAGCAGGGCGGGCGGCGGCGTGGGCGGCGAAGCGCTTCAGGCTGAGCGTGACGCCG
>JBKJLP010000439.1:0-12491 GCA_046596735.1 Mycobacteriales bacterium
CGCTCGACCGGGTAGTCGGTGACGTAGCCATAACCGCCGAGCAGCTGCACCGCGTCAGTGGTGACCTGCACCGCGGTGTCGCTCGCGAAGCACTTCGAGGCGCTGGACAGGAAGGTGAGGTCCTTGGCACCGCGCTCGGCGCTCGCGTTAGCGACGTAGACGAGGTGGCGGGCGGCTTCGACTCGCATCGCCATGTCGGCGAGCATGAACTGGATGCCCTGGAACTCCGCGACGGCCTTACCGAACTGCTTGCGCTCCTTGACGTACGCAATCGCGGCATCGAGCGCACCCTGCGCGATCCCGACCGCCTGCGCGCCGATCATCGAGCGAGTGTGGTCGAGGGTCTTCAGCGCGGTGATGAAGCCGGTGCCCTCCGCGCCGATCATCCGGTCGGCCGGGATCCGGCAGTCCTCGAAGTAGATCTCGCAGGTCGGACTGCCCTTGATGCCGAGCTTGCGCTCCTTGGTGCCGACGGAGAAGCCCGGGTCGTCGGCGTGGATCACGAAGGCGCTGATGCCCTTGGCGCCCTTGCTCGGGTCGGTGCTCACCATCACCGTGTAGTGGGTGTTGACGCCGGCGCCGGTGATCCAGCACTTGGTGCCGTTGAGGACGTAGGAGTCGCCGTCCTTGACCGCCCGGGTGCGCATGCTGGCGGCGTCACTGCCGGCCTCGCGCTCGCTCAGGGCGTACGAGAACGTCGCCTCACCGCTGGCCACCTGCGGCAGGTAGGTCTGCTTGAGTTCGTCCGAGCCGGACAGGATGAGGCCCATCGTGCCGAGCTTGTTGCCGGCCACGATCAGGCTGCTGGACGCACAGACCCGGGCGACCTCCTCGACGACGATCGAGTGCGCGATCCGGTCAGCGCCCGCCCCGCCGTACTGCTCGGGTACGTGGATCGCGAGCAGATCAGCCTGCTTAAGGGCGTTGTGGACGTCCCACGGGTATTCGGCCTGCTCGTCGATCTCCGCCGCGCGCGGCGCGATGCGGTCCTCAGCGAGGCTCCGCACGCTCTTGCGGAGCAGCTCGTGCTCCTCGGTCAGTCCGAACAGCGCGTACGAGGGGTCCATGGACTGATCGTATTCGCGCAGCAGGAAGATCGCTCGCGACGTCGAATCTGCTCCCTCTCAACATCACTCAGGAGCCAGCATGCGTACGCGCCTCGTCGTTCTCGCCCCCCTCGTTGCCCTCGCCGTCGCCGCGCCCATGGCCCTCGCCGCCCCGGCAGCCCCCCAGGTCACTGATCCCGCCGGTGACGCCACGTTCACCGCCACCGCGCAGTCCGGTGCTCCCGGCATCCCTGGCGCCAACCAGGCCTACGCCGACGTCCTCTCGGTGGCGTACGAGCGGACGACCACGGTCGTCAAGAAGAAGCCGATCTTCTCTGGCTTCACCGTCAAGGTCGTCCTGTCGGCTGCCCCGACGCCGCCCTCGGGCACCTCGCTGGTCTTCCGGATGTTGGGTCAGGTCAACGGCGACGCCGCCAAAACATTGGGCACCGCGTTCTACACCGCCAAGCCCGGCGACCCGACGACACCGCAGTCCGCGGTTCGCGACACCCTCACGGGCGTCACTCGGCTCACCGCGATCGGCATGCCCAAGATCGACGGGGCCACGCTCACCTGGACCGTGCCGGCCACCGCCCTGCCCAAGGAGTTCGCGGTGGGCTCGACCCTGAGCAACCTGTTCTTCGAGGTCCGCGAGATCGAGGACTTTCGCGGCCAGAAGGTCCCGGACGGCGTTCCCACCTACGGCGGCGCGACCGGTCTGGCCGCAGGCATGGTCGACGACGGCAAAACGACCGCGTCCTTCGTCGTCGGCTGATTCTGCCTGCGCCGCGGCGCTTCGGTAGGGACGCGCGGCCCTAGGCTGCGCGCATGACCTCGCGCACCCGCATTGCCGTGGCCGGCACCGGTTACGTCGGCCTGTCGAACGCCGTCATCCTGGCGCAGCACAACACGGTGATGGCGCTCGACATCGACCCCGCCAAGGTTGACCTCATCAACCGGCGGGAGTCGCCGATCACCGATGAGGAGCTGCAGGATTACCTGCGGAGCAAGCCGCTTGACCTGACCGCGACGCTCGACCCCGCCGAGGCCTACGACGGGGCCGAGTTCGTGATCGTCGCGACGCCGACGGACTACGACGAGAAGACCAACTACTTCAACACCGGCTCGGTCGAGTCGGTGATTGCCGATGTCGTCGCGAAGAATCCCAGCGCGACGATCGTGGTGAAGTCGACCATTCCGGTGGGCTTCTGCGCTCGGATGCGCGAGCAGCACCCCGGCGCCACCATCATGTTTTCGCCCGAGTTTCTCCGGGAGGGGCGCGCCCTGCACGACAACCTGCACCCGTCCCGGATCATCGTCGGGGACCGCGGGGAGCGGGGTCAGCGCTTCGCCGATCTTCTCCTGCAGGGAGCCATCGATAAGAGCGCTCCGGTGCTTCTCACCGATTCCACCGAAGCAGAGGCGGTCAAGCTTTTCGCCAACACCTACCTGGCACTGCGGGTGGCCTACTTCAACGAGTTGGATACGTACGCCCTGACCCACGGGCTTAACACCAGCCAGATCATCGAGGGGGTCGGGCTCGATCCTCGGATCGGCGACTACTACAACAACCCGTCCTTCGGTTACGGCGGCTACTGCTTGCCCAAGGACACCAAGCAGCTGCAGGCCAACTACACCGACGTACCGCAAAACCTCATCAGCGCCATCGTCGACGCCAACACCACCCGCAAAGACTTCATCGCCACGGACATCTTGAAGCGCGAGCCGGCGACGGTGGGCGTCTATCGGCTGATCATGAAGACCGGGTCGGACAACTTCCGGTCCTCCTCGATTCAGGGCGTGATGAAGCGGATCAAGGCCAAAGGCATCCCGGTGCTCATCTACGAGCCCTCGTTCGAGGGCGACGCGTTCTTCAATTCAGAGGTCGTCCACGACCTGGACGACTTCAAGAAGCGTTCCGACGTCATCATCGCCAACCGCCGTGACGAATTGCTCGATGATGTGAGCGACAAGGTCTACACCCGCGACATCCGGGGCCGCGACTAGAGGTGCGGTGATTCACGTCGCGGCCACCTCAAGCAGGTCCGCCACCGGCCGGCGCCCAGCATGCGGCTGGCCGTGCCCGACCCCGAGCCGCAGCAACATTTGCGGACGGGCGAGCACCCCGAGCGCGACGGTCAGCGCAGACCGCATGGACGGCACGTCCGTGACCTGTCCGATCGGCTGGGCGACCACGCCGTTCTCAGTGCAGGTGAGCAGCAGCCGGCTGAGCGCCTGGCCAGCGGTCAGCCAGTCCAGAGCACGGTCTCCCTGGGTCAGGAGCACCACGAGTGCTGGGTGTTCAGCAACCGGCGGAATGTCCTGGCTCGGGTGCGCCACCGCGGGGACGAACGCCCGGCCCACGACCAGTTCGGCCCGATCCTCACGAGGGTCGAGCGCCTCCAGGGGGACGCCGTCCTCAGCGGGCTCACTGCGGACCCACGCAGCCAGTTCTCCTTGGTAGGCAGCATCTTCAGCCAGGTAGCGCTCAGCGCGGTCAACGAGGACCTGCACCTCGACCACCTCGTCACCACGTATTTCGCGCAGGACCGCGCCCTGCTCCTCGACCTCCCGTCGGAGCCGCTCCAGCAGTCCGTCGGGCAACGGATCCGGCGAGAAGCGGCCGCGCACCGTCGTACGTCGCAACTCGGCGACGGCATCGTCGACCTCGTGGTCGTTCGGCGGGCCATGCGGGCTGATCTGCAAGCGGGCCAACAGGTCGGGCTGGGCCGGATCGGGCAGCAGCGCAACGTCGGCGGCCAAGCCGACACCGAGCAGGGCCACCCGGAGGTGGTGCACGAGAACGCCGCACGAGGTCACCAGCAAGCGACCTTCCGGGTCCAGGACGTGAAGCTGGCGCTGCCGATCAGCCCTCACCTCGAGCGCCCGTCCGTGACGCAGCAGGCGCCAGGGCTGGGTGTTGTGCACGCTCGGGGCCAGCGTAGCGACGCCAATGGCGTGCTCGATGAGGTCGCTGAGGTTGGTGTCGACAGCAAGGTCCGGGGCTCGGAAGGTCGCCATGATGGGAGCGCTCAGCTCGTCGTCACGTGCTCGGGATGCCAGCCGGGCACGTGGAGGGTCGCGTCCGCCGAGGTCCGTCGCGCGTGCATCAGGCCAAGTCCGGACAGGAGCAGCAGGAGCAGCCCGCCACCGAGGGCGATGAAGCCGGCGTAGAAGGCGATCTGCCCCATCTTGCCGAAGGCGTAGGCGTTGAGCAGCATCCCGCGCAGGGTCTCACCGCGGAATGCGGTCTCGACCTGACCCTTGAGGGCGGCGTCGCCAGGGTTGGCCCTGGACTTCGTCGACAACTCGGAGTACGTGAGTCCTCCCGTGGCCTTGGCGACGTGGATGGCGATGTAGTGGTCGGCGAAGGCTTGAGCCTGCGCACCGGTCGTGAGCTGCTGGCCGGCGTACTGCTCGAGGTAGGGCTTGACCAGCGGGTCGTTGAGCGAGTCGGAACCCGCGGCCGGGAAGAAGATCTTCTGGGCGGCGAGTTGCGTACGGACGTTGCTGTCCGCGAAGTTGTGGGCCCACAGCAGCAGGCCGGAAGCGATGAACAGGCCGACCGCGAGGACCAGGCCGATCGCTGAAGTCAGGACGTCGAAGTTCTTGCGGCGCATGGCGTTCTCCTTGTCGTTGGGGGGTCTGGGCAGGGGACCAGTCCATCGGTCGCGCGCCGCGAGGAACACCGGGCAAGGTCCCGTGTCGAAGGGGACCAAGGTCCCGAAGGTCAGGGAAGGTTGGCCCACCCGATACGCGCGCATCCTGCGACACTGCGTCTATGACCGAGAACGGAGCCGTGCGGGTTTTCCTGCTCGACGATCACGAGATCGTCCGCCAGGGGCTCCGCGCGCTGCTCGACGCCGAGCCCGACCTGGAGGTGGTGGGTGAGGCCGGGTCCGCCGGTGAGGCCCTGGCCAGGGTTCCGGCGCTGCGTCCCGACGTCGCCGTGTTGGACGTCCGGCTGGGCGACGGCAACGGGGATGGCGTTCAGGTCTGCCGCGAACTCACCCAATTGTTGCCCGGCCTCGCCTGCCTGATGCTGACGTCGTTCGACGACGACGACGCCCTGATGGCCGCCATCCTGGCCGGCGCGTCGGGCTACGTGCTCAAGCAAATTCGTGGCACCGACCTGCTCGGGGCCATCCGTACGGTGGCAGCCGGTGGCTCACTGCTCGATCCCGAAACGACTCGCCGGATGCTGACGGTCATGCGGACCCAAGCCAACGCCCGTGACCCGCTCGACGTCCTGACCGACCAGGAACGCACCGTTCTCGAACTCATCGGCGAGGGCCTGACCAACCGCGAGATCGGGACCCGGATGTTTCTCGCCGAAAAGACCGTGAAGAACTACGTCTCGTCCGTGCTCAGCAAGCTCGGGCTGGTCCGCCGGACCCAGGCCGCGGTCCTCGTCACGGAGATGCGGCAGGCGCGTCCTCGGGTCTAAGCGGGACCTCCCAGAGCACTTCAGTCCCTCCCTCGTCCCGGGCACCTGCCTCGAAACGCCCCCCGAGCAGCGCAGCGCGTTCCTGCAGATTGACCAAACCACTGCGCCGCCCCTCGGCCGACAGGCCGATCCCGTCGTCGCGAACCCGGAGCACCACCGTCTCTCCGACGGCCAAAGCCACCGACACCTGCCCGGCGGCTGCATGTCGTGCGACGTTGGTCAGCGCCTCGCGCAGCACGCTCAACACGTGGTCGACGACCGCCGCGGGTACGGCGTCGATCGGTCCGGTGAGCCGAAACTCCGGCGCGAACCCCAGCAGGTCCTCGGCCGTGTCGAGCAATTCGCGAATCCGTGCGCGTGGGCCGGAGCGGGGAGTCGTCGAGTCGTGACCGAGGCCGTAGATGCTCTGGCGGATCTGGCGGACCGTCTCGTCCAGGTCGTCAACGGCCTGGCGCACCTGTTGCTGCGGCGCTGCCTGGCTGATCTGGCCGGTCGCGCTCTGCAGTTGCATGCCCGTCGCAAACAGCCGCTGGATCACCAGATCGTGCAGATCGCGGGCGATGCGGTCACGGTCAGCAAACACCGAGAGCCGCTCTCCATCGCGTCGGCGCTGGGCCAGCTCGAGCGCGACCGTCGCCTGCCGGGCGAAGGCCGCGAACGACTGAAGCTCCTCGTCGACGAACCGCAACCCCGAACTCGTACGGGCGGCGACGAGGATCCCGCCGCCCAACGGGACAGCCAGCCCGGGACCCGCTGCGGCGCCCGGCCACAGCTCCCGACCGACCTCGGGGTCCAGCAGGCAGGGTTCCTGGGCCGACAGAAGGTCGGCGATCGGACCGTCCATGGGTAGGGCACGCGGCGGCGTGCCCCAGGACACCTCGACGAGAAAGCGCTCCTTGTGCTGGAAGGCGATCAGCCCCACCTCGGCACCGATCAGCTCGGCCGCTCTCTCCGCGACCAGCTCCAGCACCTCCTCCGGTTCGGCGCCGCCGAGCAAACTCGTGGTGATCTCCCCGGCCGCTACTGAGGCCCGCTCGCGGCGCCGGGCCTGCTCGTACAACCGGGCGTTATCGACGCTGATCCCGACGGCGGCGGCGAGCCCAGCGGCGAGGGCCTCGTCGTCAGCGTCGAACTCGCCGTGCCGCTTGTCGGTCAGGTAGAGGTTGCCGTAGACCTTCCCGTGCACACGGACGGGGACGCCGAGGAAGGACCGCATCGGCGGGTGGCCCGGCGGGAAGCCGACGGCTGACGGGTGCGCGCCAAGGTCCTCCGTGCGGAGCGGCACGGGATGCCGAATGAGTTCGCCGAGAATGCCCTTGCCGCGCGGCCGGGGTCCGATCGCCGCGGCTTGCTCGTCGTCGAGGCCGACAGTGACGAACTGCGCCAGGGTTCCATCGGGGGCGAGGACGCCGAGGGCGCCGTAGCGGGCGTCGACGAGATCAGCCGCCGCCTGGGCGATGCTGCGTAGCAGGACCTGCAAATCGAGCTCGCTGCCCACGAGCGACACGGCGTCGAGCAAACCTTGCAGGCGCTCAGCGGGCACCACGCCGACACTCATGCTGCGACGGTAGTCCGGTGGGCTGGATCGTCCGGTTCGCCCGGGAAGTTGACTACTTAGGGCTATTGCCGGAGTGCGCAGCGTCATCGACGCTGGTCGTACCGCCCGTCACCACCTTCCGGAGTCGTGCCTTGTCCCGCCCACGCCGATCGCTGCTGCGGTCCTGTCGTACGACGCTCGTCGCTGCCGTCGTGTTGAGCCTGTTGCCGGCCGCCACGGCCAGCGCGGCAAGCAGCGTTGACCGCTGGGCGCAGGTCGACCGGCTGCAGGGACCCTCAGCCGACCGGTCCTGGCAGGCCGCGGTCCTGGTCGACCTGCGCCGACGTGACGTCGCCGTACCGCTGCGCCGACTGCCGCGCGGGGCAGCGCTACGCACCGCTGGCGACGGCAGCCAGGCCTTGCTCGTGCGAGCGCCCGCCCCGGGCCCCGTCCGCTCGACCTGGTCGGTCACCTACAGCGGCTTCGACAGCAACCCGGCGGCGCGACAGGCCTTCGAGGCAGCGGTCGACATCTGGTCGCGGATCGTCGCCTCGTCGATCCCGATCAAGGTCACCGCGACGTTTGCTCCCCTGGCCAGCGGTGTCCTGGGCTCCGCCGGTGCGACGGCCTACTACCCGCTCACGGTGGGCGGCTCGGTGTCCTACTTCCCGTCAGCCCTGGCCGACGCACGGACCGGGGTCGACCAGTCGACGCGCTACCAAGGCGCTCCGAGCGCGGACATCACGGCCCGGTTCGCGAGCAATGACGTCGGGTTCTACTTCGGCACGGACGGGGCGCCGGGTAGCGGCCAGGTCGACTTCGAAACCGTGGTGCTGCACGAGCTCGGTCACGGGCTCGGGTTCATCGGCTCCATGACCGTCGACGCGGCAGGCCTGGGCAGCTACGGGTCGCCGCCCGACGATGTCACCCCCGACTACTTCGACCGGTTCGCGTACGACCAGCAGACCGGAGGTGCCGCCCTCGTTGACCGACCCAGCCCTTCGGTCGCTCTGGGGAGCGCACTGCGCAGCAGCTCGGTCTACTGGCAGGGCAGCAACGCGGTGGCGGCCCATGGTGGCTCGCGCCCCCGGCTGTTCGCGCCCAGCACCTGGGCCAGCGGCACCAGTTACGCCCACCTGGACGAGGCGACGTATCCGTTCGGCAACCCCGACTCGCTGATGACCCCCTTCCTCAGTGCCCAGGAGGCGATCCACGACCCCGGCACGCTCACGACGGGCATCTTCCGGGACGTCGGCTGGTCCATCCCCGACCCGAATCCCACACCGACACCCACGCCGACGCCGACGCCCACCTCCGGCACGCCGACCGCAGTTCTCCAACCCTCCCCCTCGCCGACAGCGAGCGCCACGACGGCCGCCACGCCGCGGGTCGAGCCCGACTGCCTGCCGATGTCGGTCCGGGTCACGACGCCGGTCATCAATGCGACCGGCCTCGCCTCGGTTACGGCCGTCGGGGCGACCCCGGGCAGCGAGGTTGAGCTTCAGGGCTACAGCCAGAACCACTTCGGGACGGCCACGTTCGCTAACGACCCCACTCCGGTCGACCGCGTCGGCACCGCCGACAGCTCCGGCACCGTCACGTTCAACGATCTTCGGCCGCCGTCCAACACCCGCCTGCATGCGCGACAGGTGGGCTGCGCCTACGGCCCTAGCGCCGTGGTGGCGGTACGCACCCAGCTGACGTTGTTCGTCCAGCAAAGCGCGCCGCGCACGTACGAGGTCTCGGGCGGCTCGATCCCGGCCCGGGACGGCGGGCTGATCGTGTCGCTGTACCGGATCGACGGAGCGCCCTGCCCCGGCGGCCTTGAGCCGCGCGCGTGCTCGTCCGAGGTCTTCCTCGGCCAGGGTCGCGCGGACGGGCGGACGGGCCGCTTCAGCATTCGGCTCGTCGTGGGCGCGGGCGTCGTGGGTTCGCGGATGGGGCTCGTCCTGAAGACCGGGCAGGACGCGCAGAACCTGCCGGGCCGCAGCAACGCCCGGTCGCTGCTGCTGACCTGACGGCTTAGCATCCGGCGATGCCTTACAGCCGTCCGGACGACGACATCGTCGCCATCATCGACACCCCGCCCACGCCGGCCACGACGATCAGTCCCGACGGCCGGACCCTGCTGCTCGTCGATTACGAGTCACACCCGCCGATCGCCCTGCTGGCCAGGCCTTTTCGCAAACTTGCGGGCGTACGCATGGACCCGGGTCTGCGCGGTCGGCAGCGCACCCTGCGCCTGACCGGCCTGACCCTCGTCGACGTTGCCGACGGCGCCCACCGGCCGGTAGCGCTGCCGGTCGGTGCTGTCGTCAGCGTGCCGGTCTGGTCTCCGGACAGCCGGCGGTTCGCGTTCACGATCGACCGCCCCGAAGGCATCGGTGTGTGGATCGGCGACGCCGCCGACGGTGGTGTTCGCGAGATTGACGGCCTCACCGTCTCCGACACCCTGACCGGTGGTCAGCTCGGCGGGGGTGGGCCGATCCGCTGGGCGCGCGACAGCGCCAGCCTGCTCGCCCTCGCCGTCCCCTCCCCGACCCCCGACCTCCCTGTGGACTCCATCGACCCCTACGTGGATGAGACCGCGGGCAAGTCGGTCCAGATGGCGACCTTCCAGGACCTGCTCGCCTCCGACGCCGACGCCGCGCTGTTCGACGTACTGGCCACGACCCAACTGGTCCGGGTTGACACCGAGACCCTGTCTGCGCAGCCGCTCGGCGCCGCCGGCCCGATCGCCTCAGTGAGCGACTCACCGGACGGCCAGCACCTGCTGGTCGACGTGCTCCACCCGCCTTACTCCTACCGGGTTCCCTACGTCTACTTCGCCCGGACCGTCGAGGTCTGGGCGGCCGACGGGCAGCACGAGCAGACCATCGCCGACCTGCCGGTCAAGGACGAGATCCCGCGCCAGGGTGTGCCGACCGGGCCGCGCAACGTCGACTGGGAGGAAAACGCTGCGTCAACGCTGCTGTGGGCCGAGGCGCTGGACGGCGGTGACCCCACGACCAAGGTGGAGCACCGCGACCGCGTGCGGCGACTGGCGGCGCCGTTCACGGCCGAGCCGGACGAGGTGCTGCGGACGACCCACCGCTGCCTCGGCTGGTGGGAGCTCGAGCAGCCCGGACAGCTCCTGCTGATCGAGCACGACCGTGACCGCCGCTGGCGCACCACCTGGCTGGTCGACCTCGCTGACGCTGAGGCCCGTCGGGTGTTGTTCGACCTGTCCGCAGACGAGGCCTACGACGATCCCGGTTCGCCGATGGTCCGCGTCCATCCGGACGGTCGACACACCGTGCGCCAGATGGGACGCCGGCTCTACCTCCGCGGCGAAGGGTCGAGCCCGACCGGCGACCGGCCCTTCCTCGACCTCCTCGACCTCGACTCCGGACAGACCGAGCGGGTTCACCAGAGCGTCGTCGACGCCCTCGAACCGATCGTCACCGTCCTCGCCGACGGAGCGCTCCTGGTCCGGCGGGAGTCCCGCACGGAGCCGGGCAACCTCGTCGTCGTCACGCCGGGTCAGCCGACCCGTGCGCTCACTGCATACGCCGATCCGCACCCACAACTCACCGGCATGACCAAGCAACTGCGCAGCCACCAGCGGCCAGACGGCGTGGCGCTATCGGGTGTGCTGCACCTGCCGCCGGGCCACGATCCCCAGAAGGACGGGCGCCTGCCGCTGGTGATCTGGGCCTACCCGCTCGACTACGGGAGCGCCAGCACCGCAGGGCAGCTACGTGGCAGCGACCAGGGCTTCACCCGGCTGCGCGCCCTGGACCCGATCTGGTTCGTCCTGCGCGGCTACGCCGTACTGACCGACGCCACCATGCCGGTCGTCGGCGATCCGGACACGATGAACGACACCTATCTCGAGCAGGTCGGCGACGCCGCTAAGGCGCACATCGACGCGCTCGACGCGGAGGGTCTGATCGACCGCGCCCGGGTGGTGGTCGGCGGGCACAGTTACGGGGGCTTCATGACCGCCAACCTCGCGGCCCACACCGACCTTTTCGCGGCCGGGATCGCCCGTAGTGGCGCCTACAACCGGACCTTGACGCCGTTTGGCTTCCAGACTGAGCGCCGCTCGTTTTGGGAGGCGCCGCAGGTCTACGACGCGCTCTCGGCGTTCCGCGTGGCCGACCGCATCACCACACCACTGCTGCTCGTGCACGGCGCCGCTGACAACAACCCCGGCACGTTCCCGGTCCAGTCCGAGCGGCTCTATCAGGCGATCCAAGGCAACGGTGGCACCGCGCGGTTGGTCATGCTCCCGTACGAAAGCCACGGATACCTCGCCCGCGAATCCGTCCTGCACGTGCTCGCCGAACAGTTCACGTGGGCCGATCGGTGGGCAGGACCCAAGGCATGACCACCACCGACGAGGTTCTCGCGCTGTAACGCTCCAAGACCCCTTGGCGTGAATCCCGCACCACGGCGGCTCTGGGGTCGATGCTGAGGGCATGACCAGCCCCACGACTGCTCCACCCTGCCCAGGTTGCGACGCACCACTGACCGGCGCTGCCAGCTGTCCTCAGTGCGGGCTGCTGCTTACCGGCCCGGCAGCAGTCCGCCTCTGGCAGGTGGATCAGAGCATCGCCGCCTTGCAGGCGGAGCGGGGGCCGCTGCTCGCGGCCATGCGCCCCGGCACCGTCCTCACTTCCGCCGCCGCAGCCGCGGAACTCTCGACATCCAGTTCTGTGTCCGCTGCGACGCGTGGAGCTGCTGGGACAGCCAGCGGGGTGGACTGGATGTCCAACGTTCCGGGCGGCGCCGGGCGACCCGCGCCGCGTCCGTCGCCTGAGTGGACGCCCAAGCGCGTGCAGAACACCCTGCTCAGCCTCGGAGTTCTCCTGCTCACCGTCGCCGGCATCGTGTTCGCCGCGGTGACGTACGACCGGCTCGGGGCCGGTGGACGCGCGGCCGTGCTCGTCGCCTTGACGATCGTCGCCGGCCTGGCCGTACCCCGGCTCACCGCCCGCGGCCTCGAGGCAACCGCTGAGGCCGTCACCGCCGTCGCGCTCGCCCTCACCGCTCTGGACGCCTACGGACTACGCACCCTGGGCCTTGCCGAAGAGACGGCCGGAATCGTCTATGCCGCCGGCTCCTCGCTCGTTCTGGCGATCGCCGCCGCGCTGTACGCGATCGCCGTTCCAGTCCGGCTGCCGCGCTTCGCCGCGGTCGCCCTTGCGCACCTACCGGTGCCGCTGCTGCTCGCGCATGCGGATGCCTCCGCAGGCGAGACCGGCCTGACCCTGGCGCTGCTCGCCGCGGCAGATCTTGGCGCCTGGGTTCTGCTCGACGCACTGTCCGACGGCGCTGCGCGGCGGGACGCACGGGCAGCAGTCCTCACCGCCGGGGCGTTCACCGCCGTGGTCGCGCTGCTGACTGGCACCACCGGGGCTTTTTCCGCGGACCAGACCGCAGGCACGCTGGCTCTGCTGACCCTCGCGACGACCAG
>JBKJLP010000452.1:0-3500 GCA_046596735.1 Mycobacteriales bacterium
GCGCGCACCTCGTCCGGGGTGTCCTTGAACGTGTCGGAGAGCGTGTTGAACGCCTTCTCCAACTGAGCTGTGTCGATCTCGTCGAACGTCGTGGCGAGGCCTTGGAACGCCTCGGAGACGTCGTACGGCGACGACGTGCGGGCGAGCGGGATGGTCTCGTCGGGGTCGAGCTGACCAGCGCCGTCCGGGGTCAGCATGAGGAACTTGCGGCCCAGGACGGTCTTGATCCGGATGTCGGCTCGGCTGTCCTTACCGAAATCGGCGTTCTTGACCCGGAAGTGCACGAGCACCTTGTCGCCGTCGAGGTCGACGCCCGTCACCTTGCCGACCTTGACGCCGGCGACCCGCACCTCGTCGTTGGGCTTGAGCCCGGCGGCCTCACTGAAGTTGGCCTTGTAGGTGGTGCCGCCGCCGATGATCGGTAGCTTGTCGGCGTTGAAGGCGCCGGCGATGACCGCCAGGATCAGCACGATCCCGATCGTCCCGATCACGGTCTTGTTCTGCTCGCGGAAGGGCGTCATCTAGTCCCCCGCCCCCCGCTGGCAGCGCGCTGCCGTGTTGACGAACTGCGGCGTCAGCACTTGACCGCTGGCGAGCACGATGCGCCCGTCGAAGCCGCACAGGTAGAAGTTGAACCACGAGCCGTACGTCGCTGTGCCGATGATCCGGTCCAGTTTGGTGGGCAAGCGCTTGAGGACGCCGTCCACCGTCGCCTTATTGGTGTCGAGCGTCCCGGCGAGGGTCCCGAGCTCCTTGATGTCCGCGCGGAGCCCGGGGCGGACCTCCTGCAGGAAGCCGGTGGTGGCCGTCGTCAGCGCATTGATCCCCACGATGGACTGGCCGATCGCCACCCGGTCCTGCGCGAAACCGGTCGCCAGACGCTTGAGCTGCAGGATCAACTGGGACAGCTGATCGCCGTTGTCCAGCGTGTCCAACACGGTCGACAGGTTGGTGATGACGCGGCCGATGACCGCATCGCGGTCGGCCAACGTATTGGTGAGCGAGGCCGTGCGCTGCATCAGGCTCTCGATCGTCCCGCCTTCGCCCTGCAGCGTCTGCACGAGCTCGAACGCGACCTCGTTGGTCGACTGCGGGTCCAGGGCCTGAAACAGCGGCCGGAAGCCGTTGAACAGCACGGTCAGGTCCAGGGCGTTGCGCGTCTGAGCGAGAGGCAAGGTCGCGCCCTCCGCCGCGGGCTCGGCCGAGCCGGGGCCCTCGGTGATGGCGATGTAGCGCTCGCCGACGAGGTTGCGGTAGCGCAGGCGCAGCAGGGCGCTCTGGGCGACCGGGTGCTGCTCCTCGACCGAGAAGGTGACCTTCGCGAGCGTGCGTTGGTAGAGCTCGATCGAGTCGACTTGGCCGACCTGGACCCCGGCGATCCGGACGTCGTTGCCGGGCAGCAGCCCGGTGACGTCGCTGAACAGCGCGCTGTACGTCTTCTTGCCGCCGATCGTGATGTTGCCGATCGTGGCCGCAAGGAACAGCGTCAGGATCGACGTGACGATCATGAAGATGATCAGTTTGATCAGAGCTGCGGAGGTCTTCACGAGAACCCCACCGTGGTCCCCCGGGCCATCGGCCCGAACAGCAGGGCGGCGATGTCGGGCACGTCGCCGAACGCTACGCCCATGACCGGCGCGACGACCGCGTTGAGCGCCTGGCGCTGCCCGGCCGAGGAGCCGACCAGGAACCGGGCCGGGTCGGCGGAGACGGCCGACGCCTTGGCAGAGGCGCCCGTGGTGGTCGGCTGCCCGTCGCGATAGCCGTCCTTGTAGTTGATGTCCGGAGCCGGGACGACGGGCTTGGGTAGGCCGTAGCAAACCGGTCCCCGGTTGTCGAGGAACTGGGGCTTGTCGCTGGGCTGATAGTTGCCGTTGTCGCGCGTGACCTCAAGCGTGATGTGCAGGCCGGGCTGCAGCCCGCCGAAGGACTTCTCGACGATGGGCTGGAATCGGGTCAGGCCCTGCGCGATGCAGGGGAACTCCGGGGAGTAGCGCGCGTAGGTCTGCAGCGACGGCAGGCTGGCTGAGGCCAGCGTGATCAGCCGCTTCTCGTTCTCCCGCAGGATGCTGTCGGCTGAGTCCGCGAACTGCGTGGTGGTGTCCAAGAACGCTGCCAGCTCCTGCTTCTGGTCGACCGTGTTGCGGGCGACGGCGGAGAAGTTGTCGAGCAAGCGCAACAGATCGGGCGTCGCCGCCGCGTAGTTGTCCCCCAGGTCGGCCAAGCCCTTGAAGTCTTGCTGCAGGGCCGGCAACGACGGGTTGAACTGGCGCAGGTAGTCGTCGACGAGCACGAAGTTCTTCCCGAGGCGGTCGCCACGGCCGCGCAGCGTGTTGGCCAGCGCGTTGAGCGCGGTGCTGAGCTCGGCCGGCTTCAGGCTCTGCAGCAGCGGCAACACGTCGTCGAGGACCTTCTCGGTCTCCAGTGCGGTCTCGGACTTGTCCTGAGTGATGACGTCGCCGGCGGTGAGGTGCTCCGCGCTCGCGTCTGCCGGGATGATCAGGGCCACGAACTTCTCACCGAACAGCGTCTTGGGGAGTAGCTGGGCTTCGATGTTCTTGGGGATGAGCTTGACCTTGTCCGGCTGCAGGGCGAGGTCAATCGTGGCTCCCCTGCCGCTGCTGGAGACCGCGCGCACCTCGCCCACGATGAGCCCACGCAATTTGACGTCAGCCGGCGCAGAGAGCTGGTTGCCGATGCGGTCCGCCATCAGCGTCACGCGTACGACCGGCGTGAACGCCTTTTGGTAGAGCGCGACGGTCAACGCCACGAGCAGGGAGATGACCACGATAAAGGCCACGCCGAACAGCCGACGCCGGATCACGGCGGCGGTTCCGACGGCCGCGGGGGCAACCATCAGCCGGCTATTCGTACGGTCGTGGTGGCGCCCCAGATGGCCAGGCTGAGGAAGAAGTCGACGACGTTGATCGCCACGATGGCGGTGCGCACAGCGCGTCCAACGGCCACGCCCACGCCAGCCGGACCGCCGCTGGCGTAGTAGCCGTAATAACAGTGGATCAAGATGATGATCAACGCGAAGACGAGCACCTTGACGAAGCTGTAGAGCACGTCGACGGGCGGGAGGTACTGGTTGAAGTACTGGTCGTAGGTGCCCGTCGACTGGCCGTAGAACCCGGTCGTGATGACGCGGGCAGCGAAGTAGGACGAGAGCAGACCGATGACGTAGAGCGGGGTGACGGCGATGAAGCCGGCGATCATCCGGGTCGTGACGAGGAACGGCAGCGATGGGACGCCCATGACCTCGAGCGCGTCAACCTCCTCGGAGATGCGCATGGCGCCGAGCTGCGCCGTGAACCCGCAGCCGACCGTCGCCGACAGCGCGAGGCCGGCGACCAGGGGCGCGATCTCCCGCGTGTTGAAGTAGGCCGAGATGAACGCGGTGAAGTTAGAGACACCGAGCTGGTTGAGCGCGGCGTAGCCCTGCAGTCCGACCTCAGTCCCGGTGAAGAAGGTGAGGAAGGCGATGACGCCGACCGTGC
>JBKJLP010000458.1:0-2716 GCA_046596735.1 Mycobacteriales bacterium
GCGGCCGATCTGGTCGAGGCCGTCCGCGCCCACCCCTTCGCCCTCGTCCTTGGCGGCGGCAGCAACGTCGTGCTCCCTGACGCCGGCCTGGACGTCGTGGTGGCCGTCCGCAGCCGGGGAGTCACCGAGCTCACGGTGCAGGCCGGCGAGGACTGGGACGAGTTCGTCGTGCGCACACTCGCCGAGGGATACGCCGGTCTCGAGGCCCTGTCGGGCATCCCCGGCACCGTGGGTGCGAGTCCGATCCAGAACATCGGCGCGTACGGCGGACAACTCGCCTCCGTCGTTTCCGAGGTCGAGGTCTTCGATCGCACGCGCGACGAGGTGGTCCGGCTCACGCGGGAGCAGTGCGGTTTCGGCTACCGCACCAGCCGGTTCAAGCAGGAGCTCGGCCGGTGGCTGGTGCTCTCGGTGTCCTTCGCCTTGGCGCGCGGCGAGCTGTCCGCACCCGTGATCTACGCCGAGCTGGCAGCCGCGCTCGGCGTCCCCCTCGGGGGCCGAGCGCCCGCTCGCGAGGTGCGGGAGGCGGTGCTGGGGCTCCGCCGCAGCAAGGGGATGGTGCTCGATCCCCATGACCCCGACACCATCAGTGCGGGCTCGTTCTTCACCAACCCGGTCGTGGCGCAGGCGCCGGAGGGCGCGCCGACATGGCCGGCTGAAGGCGGGGTCAAGGTGTCGGCGGCCTGGCTGATCCAGCAGGCCGGCTTCGACCGCGGCTGGGGGGATGGCTCGATCGGGCTGTCGACCAAGCACGCGCTGGCACTGGTCAACCGCGGCGGGGGAACCACCGCCGAGCTGATTGAGGTGGCGCGGACGATCAAGAACGGCGTGCGCACGCGCTTCGGGATCGAGCTCGTCAACGAGCCCGTGCTGGTCGGAACTTCGCTCTAGCCCTCAATCCGGACGCCAGCGATGCCGACCTGTCGGTATGACCCTGACGGACAGCACGGACCGGATTGGGCGCGACCGCTCCCTGATCGAGCAGCTGATCGACGACCCGTCGCAGCTCGGGCCCGACTTCGCCGCCATCCACTCGTTGGCGGACGACTCGCTGGTGGCCTACAAGGCGACCGGTCGTGGCCAGGCCGGCACGGAGCTCGACTCGACCCTGGCCCTGCTGGCCTCCGCGCAGTCCTCCGGGCTGGTCGAGCGGCTCGACTGGGCGTTCCGGTGCCTGACGTTCGATGTCGCCGCCGACGCAGGCCTCAGCGCCGAGATCCACCTGACGCCTGAGCCGGAGACCTACTCGGGGATGTGCCCACCGCGGCTGGCCACCAGCTTCGGGCGCGGCCGACGGCTGCTCAAGATCGGCTGCGAGGTCCACGCCGCAGGGTTTGCTGGGGAGGCGCTCGAGTCGGCCGCGAACGAGTGGCGCGGTTGGGGCTGGAAGATCATCGTGTCCGATGTGGCGGAGCTGGTGGACCCCGCGTTCCTGCGCCGGCTCGCGCAGTTGCAGCCCGATGTCGTGCAGGTCGACCTCAACAAGCCGGGCCGCGAGAGCGACCTGGGCGTCAAGGAGATCCTCACGTGGGCCGCCGATGCCGGCGTGGCCATCCACGCCCTCGGCGTCGACAACGAGGTACGACGGCAGCAGGCGCGTGACCTCGGGGCCACCGCTGGCCGCGGCTTGCTGTTTGGCCGCCCCGGCCCGCTGCCGGCCTAGTACTGGGCGTCGTACCGGCTGTTAGACCGGGACGTTTTCCTTGACCTTCTCGCTCACGACATGTGCGGCGTGCTTGGCGTTGGCGGCCGCGATGCTGCCGACGGTCCCCGCAGTGGTGGCCGCGAGGGCGGGCAGCTTCTTGAGCTGACCCTTCACGACCTCCGACGGCCGCTGCTGCTCCTCGTGCAGCGACGACGACGCGAGCACGGCGCCGGTCAGGCCGGGGATCGCCCACTGCAGGGCCTTGAGCTGCTTTTGCGCCTTGGCGACCTCGGGCGGCGTGGCTGCATTCGGCTCTGTGCCGCCCTCGACCGGCACGTCGCCAGCGTTCATCATCTTCTGGCCAAGCACCCGCGCATAACCGGTCGCGCCCAGCGCACCGGCGGTCAGCGCCAGCTTCACGTTGGTGTTGGCCAGGACGCCCTTCTGGGTGACCACGCGGCCCTTGTTGCCCTTGAGCAGCAGCGCCCCGCCGAGCAGGTGTGCCCCGATCGCGGCAGCGTTGATGGGGGTCCAGCGCGACCAGCCCGAGTTCGCGACGCGAGCCCGCTGGCGCGGTTCGGCGACGTCCGCGGCGGCCCCGTTGACGCCGACCGCACCCATCAGGGAGCCGCCGAACCACGCGGCGAGACCGGCGTCGTGCAGGAAGTGGGCAAAGGTGTTGCGCTCAGACATGGAGTCCTCCGGGGTTGGCTTACTTCCCGCCTACCCGCGTTCTGGGCTTTCCACCCGCCTCCGCACCTGTAAGAGTCACAATCGTGGCTGAGAACACGTCGTCCGGTACGTACGACAAGTGGGCCGTCGTCGTGTTCCAGGTCGAGGGCGTCTGGCAGGCCGAAGAGCTGCCGCCTGGCCTCGCGGAGGACCTCGAGAGCGTGGTCGCGGCCGTCCGTGGGCAGGTCGCCGGAGCCTTCGCGCTGGTGGACATCGCGGACGAGTTCTTCGTCGTCGCGCGCTACGTCCTCGGCCACGAGCGGCTGCTGCTGTCCGATGTCACCGCCTCCGTCGCGTGGGATCTTGCGGCGCAAGTCATGGAGAAGCTCGATCTCGAGC
>JBKJLP010000074.1:0-3624 GCA_046596735.1 Mycobacteriales bacterium
GCTGGAACGGCTGCGTCAGGAGCCGGCGTGTCGGCGCCCTCGGGCTTGGGTTCACGCGGTTCGCGCGGCGGTCGGGGCTCGCGCGGCGGACGGGGCTCACCCGGCTGACGGTCGGGCCGACGCTCGCGACCGGCGCGGCGGCTGCGCGGCTCGTTGCTGCGGCCAGGACCGGTGCGGTCAGGCGCCCCGAGGTCCATGGCCTCCGCGACGGCGTACTCCTGAACGAGCAGCTCGAGCCGCTCCTTCTCGGTGCCGCTGGCGTCGACGACACGCGCCTCGGCCAACGTACGAAGGTCAGAGAGGCGCTTACGGCGGCGGCCCTGGTCATCGCTGGGATAGCGCAGCAGCACCGCGTGGGCGGTGCAGGTGGAGGTTCCACCGATGGAGGTCACCGCCTCGCGGACGAGGGCGAGGTCGGAAAGGCAAGGAGCGCACTGGGTCATACCCCCATTGTTCTGCACGCGGCCGTCGGCATGCTCGCGGCGGCCCCTGTGCGGCGTTGTTGTCAGCCCCTGTCACAGCCGTCACCTGCGACGAACACGTCGGAAACCTGAGCGGATCACGCTGACGCGGCCGACGACAGGAGACTCGATGACCCTCACCGCCGCTCACGCAGAACGCTCCACGCGGGCGGGCCTTCGGTGCTCATCTGCTGCTTCAGATCGACCCCGGTCGCACCGGCGAGCGGCGCCGGCGGAACGCAGAGCATCCAGTTCGGTGCCGCGTGGCACGGGAGGGACGCAGGAGGCGCCTGGCCGGCCACACTGGATGATGGGAGTTCCAGCGGCCCGCGAGGGCGTGCCGCAGGGGCCGAACTGCGACCGGACGGGCTAGCCGAGGTAGAGGAAGCCGTACGCCTCGTCGCGGAACGGCACGCCCGCCGCGTGCAGCGCCTCGTCCCAGTCGCCGGTGCAGGACGGGTCTGCGCCTTCCATCCCGTGGTCGGCGGTCAGCAGGACGACCGTGTCGTCGAGCAGGCCGCGCTCGGTCACCAGGTCCAGCCACACACCCAGCCGTCGGTCGGCGTCGCGCAGACCGTCTCGCGCAATGGCCGAGCCCGGGCCGCCGGCGTGGTGCGCGGAGTCGGTGAGAGTGGTGTTCCACCACATCAGCCGGGGCGGGATTTCTGCGCCCCACAGCTGCAGCACCTGGTCGAGCCCGGCAGCGTCGACCTGCGTTGCCCAGGCGTAGTCGCCGTTGGCCGCGACGTGGGGCTGCGTGGCATGCGGGTTGCCGTCGGCTGGCGGCAGCCAGTCAGACAGCGACCCCGTCCCGGCTCGGCCGGTCTCGCGGATCAGGTCGAACGTCGAGTACGTCGCACCTCGGTCCACCGGCTCGTTAACGCACGCCGAATGGGTCCCGTCTGGCAGCCGCACAAAGTCCGTCTCGATGCCGGGACGCAGCCACTGCAACGCGCTGTGCCAGTTGGCCGAGGAATTAGGCACGACCTGTTGGCCGATTTCCCTGTCGTAGTAGGCGTTATTGATGATTCCGTGGCGCCCGGGGCCGACCCCGGTCAGCGCACTGGTGTGGTTGACCAGGGTGACACTGGGGAACTCCGCGATGGCGCCGCCGCGGAAAGCGCAGCCGCGTTCGAGGAGGCGGGCGACGTTGGGCAGCTCGCCGGACTGTGCCAGCGACAGCAGGTCTGCGCACTGGGCGCCGTCCCAGAGCAGGCCGACGACATGCGTGGCCCCGGGGACGACGGCGGCAAGCGGCCGGCCATCCATCCCGGCGACGCGACCGCCGGCGAGCTGGGTGAGGGTCGCGCCGACGTCGACGGTGCGGGCGACCTCGTCGACGACGCCGCGCAGGGTGACGCCAGCCCCAGACAGGATCAGTGGCGCGCGCGACTGGATCGCGTTGAGCGAGCCATGCTCGCCGAGGTGACCGCCGCGCTCGGGCCAGTGGTGCGCGCCCGTGTGCACGACCGCGAGATCGGGCGCGCGAGGTTCGGAGAACAGCGACTGCAGCCGGACTGAGGCGTACGGGTAGCACGTGGTGCTGTCCGACATCGGGTCTTGGTCGGCCAGGGGATCGCGGCCAGCGAGGACGGTGGGGGCGCCGTCCGGGCGCAACGCGACGTGGCCGCGGGAATCGGCAACGTGAACGAGGCCCTTCTCCAGCCAACAGACAAGGGCGACGACGTGCGCAAGCGCCGGATCGAGCAGCACGTCGAGCGCGTGTTCGCGCACGTACGGGTCATCGCCCGGCACGATGCCAACGCCGGCGGGTCCGGCGCCATGGTCACGCGAGGGAAGAGGCACCCCGGCAGCCTAAGAGGCCCACCCCCGCCGATGTGCGGAACATCCACCACTCCCTGGCGTGGCGGATGTTCCGCACATCAAGCGATCGGCGTACGGAGGGACAGGTCAGGCCGCGTAGACGGCGTCCTTGCGGGGCCGACCACGGGGCCGCTTGCGCGGGACGACGACGCCCTGGACGACGAGTTCGCCGCCCCAGACACCCCAGGGCTCGCGGCGGGCGAGAGCCTCAGAGAGGCAGCGCGCGCGCAGCGGGCAGCTGACGCAGAGAGCCTTAGCGGTCTCGACGTCGGCCGGGGACTCGGCGAAGAACAAGTCAGGGTCCTGCGTCCAGCAGGGCAGCGTGGTTTGGTCGACAGCCTGATCAAGGACGCTCGGGTCGAACGTTTCGGTCAGGTCGGAGAGGGCGAACACCGGTGGTCACCTCCTTGTGATGCGGTGCTTGTTGCGGGTTGGCCGGGGTGTGGCCGTGGGCGGGAAAACACAAGAGGCCGCGGATCCCGATATCGGGTTCCGCGGCCTCGAGGGGCGAAGGTCTGGGTCTCAGACCGGAGCCTCTCGAGGAGGGGAACCATCAGTGGTGCGGGTGCGGGCGACAGACAGAGCTGTCCCCTGCGCTGCCGGGATCGGCGCGAGCGGGCGGCGGTAGAGCGCCGTGAGCCCGGCGGACGCCGCTACGCGGTCGCCCCCGTGGGTGCCCGTGCCGGTCGACCAGAGGTCGGCGAAACGAGGTGCGAAGGCGACCGCGCGCGTCATGTTCTTCACCACGATCCACCTCCTCTGCTCACGCCAGGGCACACCGCCCCAACTGCTACCTGCGCAAGATAAGCCCGCGTCGACCGCGGGGCAACCTCTTTATTGCGCCGCGTCCGCGAGGGTCGTCAGGCGCAGGACGTCGTCGCCGAACTTGTCGAGCTTGGCCTGGCCGATGCCAGCGATCGCCACGAGCCCGGCCACGTCGATCGGCTTGCGTTCGGCGATGGCCACCAGGGTGGCATCGGTGAACACGCAGTAGGCCGGCTGCCCGAGCTCTTTCGCCCGCTCGGTACGCCACTCGCGCAGGGCGTCGTAGAGCGCGTCGTCACGGTCGGAGGGGCAGGTCGGGCAGCGGCCGAGCTTGCGGTCGACGGCGGCGATGAGGCCCGCCCCGCAGATGCGGCAGGCCACCGGTCCACCTCGGCGGCTGGCCTTCTTCGCTGCTGGCGGCTGCGTCGTCGTCGCCGCGTGCAATCCCTCGAGAAAACGGGACGGGCGGCGCGACCCGCGGCCACCGGGAGAACGCGACAGCGCCCAGGACAGCGACAGGTGCTCGCGGGCGCGGGTGACGCCGACGTAGAGCAGCCGCCGCTCCTCCTCGACC
>JBKJLP010000082.1:0-3287 GCA_046596735.1 Mycobacteriales bacterium
CCGGGTGCCGGGGCGGGCCAATCCAGCCAGTGGTGACTAGCCTGACGCGGTGCTCGACCCCTCCGCGTTGGCAGCGCTCCGCCGTGAGTACGCCGGTGCCGGCCTGACGGAAGCCGACCTCCTGCCGACGTGGCATGAACAGCTCGGTGCGTGGTTCGGCGACGCCGACGGGGCGGGCTTGACGGAGATCAACGCGGTCGTGCTGGCAACCGCAACCAGCGACGGCCGACCGAGTGCGCGCCACGTCCTGCTCAAGGGCTACGACGAGCGTGGGCTGGTTGTCTTCACCGACTACGGCTCCCGCAAGGGCCGCGAGCTCGCGGCCAACCCGTACGCCAGCGTTGTGGTGCCGTGGGTGCCGCTGGAGCGGCAGGTAATCCTGGAGGGTGCGGTCGAGCGGGTCAGCCGCCAGGAGTCCGAGGACTACTTCCGGTCCCGACCGCGGGGTGCGCAAATCAGCGCGTGGGCCTCAGAGCAGTCGCAGGTGGTCGGGTCGCGACAGGATCTGGAGCAGCGGTGGGCAGCGACCGAGGCCCAGTTTGAGGGTGTTGATGTGCCGCTGAAGGCCACCTGGGGTGGCTACCGGCTCGTCCCGGACGCGGTGGAGTTCTGGCAGGGCCGCCGCGACCGGCTGCACGATCGACTGCAGTACCGGCGCAACGGCCAGGCCTGGTCCGTTGACCGCCTTTCCCCGTGACGCTGCCTGGGGCCCCTGACTCGCGGGAGGAGGCGGGCCGCGGTCTCGCCGCGCGCATGCGCCGTACGGCGTTGGACACCACGCCGCTGCGGATCTCGCCAGCCTTCCGGCGGCTGTTGATCGGTGACGCGGTGTCCGTCCTCGGCACCCAGATCACGGTCGTGGCCGTACCGATCCAGGTCTACGCACAGACGCGGTCGGCGGCCGCGGTGGGCTTCGTCGGCCTGTCCGGTCTGATCCCGCTCATCATTCTCGGGCTGTACGGCGGGGCGATTGCCGACGCGGTCGACCGCCGCAAGCTGGTGCTGCTCACCACAGCTGGGCAGTCGGCGCTGTCCAGTGTGTTGTTGCTGCAGGCGCTGCTCGGCTCGCGGTCGACCCTGCTGCTCTACGCGATCGTCGCGGCACAGTCCGGGCTGTTTGCGATGGACTCGCCGGCCCGGTCGGCCTTCACCCCACGGCTGCTGCCGCCGCATCTTCTGCCGGCCGCCAACGCGCTGCGGCAGGTCGAGTTCAACATCGGGGTCACCCTCGGGCCGCTACTGGCCGGCGCGCTGGTCGCCGGGCCCGGCTACACCTGGGCGTACGGCTTGGATGCGCTGACGTTCACCGCGACGCTGTGGTCGGTCTACAAGCTGCCGGCGATGGCGCCCGAGGGCGGCGGTCGCAAGGCTGGCACGGCCAGCGTGCTCGAAGGCCTGGCTTTCTTGCGTACGCGCCCGGTCCTGTTGATGACCTTTGTCGTCGACCTGATCGCGATGGTGTTCGCGATGCCTCGTGCGCTGTTCCCGGTCCTCGCGCACGACGTCTACGGCGGCGGCGCGCAGACCGCCGGTGCGCTCTACTCCGCGCTCGCTGCGGGCGCGCTATTCGGTGCGCTGTTCTCCGGCTGGTTCGGGCGCGTGCACCGACAGGGGCTCGCCGTACTCATCGCGATCGTGGCGTGGGGGACCGCGATTGCGCTGTTCGGTTCTACCGACATCTTGTGGTTCGGGCTGCTCATGCTCGCGGCCGCCGGGGCCTCGGACATGGTGTCAGCGGTCTTTCGCAACGCGATCCTGCAGACCGCTGCCCCGGACGAGATGCGCGGCCGCCTCGGTGGCGTGTTCATCGTCGTCGTGGCCGGCGGCCCGCGGCTCGGCGACGGCCGGTCCGGCCTCGGCGCCGAGCTGGTCGGGCCGCAGGCCGCCGTGGTCTCCGGTGGTCTGCTCGTCATCGGGCTGACGGCAGCCTGCGCCGCGGCCGTCCCGCGCTTCCGGCGCTACGACGTCCGTGAACCGCACGCCTGATCCGTTCTACGGTGGGGGATGCTTCGTCGATCCGCCGCCCTCGTCACCGGTCTCGCGCTCGGGCTCGGAGTCCTCGTCGCACCGGCCCAGGCCGCGCCGACCACTGGGGGCCAGTCGACGTACGTCCCTCAGGACCCCGTGCGCATCCTCGACACGCGCGAGGGGCTGGGCGCGCCCCACGCGCAGGTCGGGCCGGGCGGGACGCTCGATCTCGTGGTGGCGGGCACGAACGGCGTGCCTGCGACCGCCACCGCTGTGGTGCTCAACGTCACGGCCACGCGAACCCGGTCAGCCACCGATATTCGGGTTTACCCGACGCCAGTCGACGCGACCTTCCCGGATGTCAGCAACCTCAATGCGGCGGCCGGCGCGACCGTCGCCAACCTCGTTACCGTCCCGGTGGGTCGTGACGGCGCAGTCCGGCTGCGCAGTTCGGGAGGTCCGGTTGACCTCATCGCCGACCTGCAGGGCTACTTCTCGCCGGGCTCCGCCGGTGCCTCTTACTCCGGGCAGACCCCCAAACGGTTGCTCGATACTCGCGACACCGCGACGCCGCTGCAGGCTGGCATCCCGAGGGTTCTGTTTGTGCGCGGCGGCACCACGGGGGTCCCCGCCAGCGCGACTGCGGTGACCCTCAACGTCACGGCGGTCACCCCGAGCAACGGCACCGACATCAGGGTCTACCCGACGCGCATCGGCGGCAGTCCGCCGCTGGTCAGCAACCTCAATCCGCCGGCCGGCCGGACGACCGCCGCGGCGGTCGTCGTCGCCGTCGGTGACGACGGAAGCGTCCAGTTGCTCAGCAGTCGCGGCACGGTCAACGTCGTGGTCGACGTCTCCGGTTACTACACCGCTGGATCGGAGGCGGACGTCTTTCACCCGCTTCCCCCACGGCGGCTGCTGGACACCCGGACAGCGTCGGCCCCAGTCGGAAGTGGGCAGGTGCGTGATCTCGTCATCGCCGGAACCGGTCAGGTGCCGCACTCCGCGCGGGCCGTCGTCCTCAACGTCACTGCGGTCGGACCGTCGTCGGGCACCGACCTCAACGTCTATCCGCGACCGGCCGACGCGAGCTACCCGACAGCGAGCAACCTCAACGTCGTTCGCGGGCAGACGGCGGCCAACACCGTGGTCACGGCCGTTGGGCGGGAGGGTGCTATCCGCGTTCGCAACGCCAACGGCACGGTGCACCTCATCGTCGATCTGGCCGGCTGGTACGGCCCGGCCGGCGACGGTTGGGACATCAGCTGGCCACAGTGCACGACGAGGGGCTCGACCACCAGTCAGCACCCGGACGGCGG
>JBKJLP010000166.1:0-2834 GCA_046596735.1 Mycobacteriales bacterium
CGCAGCCGGACGGACCGATCAGCGCCGTGACGGACTTTGGCTCGATCACCATAGAGACGCCTACTACGGGGGCTTCCGGGCCATCGAGGGCGTCTCTATGGTGATCGAGCCAAAGTCCGTCACGGCGCTGATCGGTCCGTCCGGCTGCGGTAAATCCACGTTCTTGCGCACCCTCAACCGGATGCACGAAGTGATCCCGGGTGCCCGAGTCACCGGCAAATTACTGCTCGATCACGAGGACGTCTACGGCCCCGGCGTCGACCCGGTTGGCGTACGGCGGGCCATCGGCATGGTGTTTCAGCGCCCCAACCCGTTCCCGACGATGTCGATCTACGACAACGTCGTCGCGGGGCTCAAGCTCAACGGCACCAAGAAGAAGTCCGACCTCGACGACGCCGCGGAGCGCTCCCTCAAGGGCGCCAACCTCTGGAAAGAGGTCAAGGATCGGCTCAACAAGCCGGGCGCCGGCCTGTCCGGTGGTCAGCAGCAGCGGCTCTGCATCGCCAGGGCGATCGCCGTCGAGCCGCAAGTGCTGCTCATGGACGAGCCCTGTTCGGCGCTGGATCCGATCTCCACGCTGGCCATCGAGGATCTGATGACCGAGCTCAAGGACCGCTACACGATCGTCATCGTCACCCACAACATGCAGCAGGCCGCTCGGGTGTCCGACGTGACGGGCTTCTTCACCATCGACGGGCCGGGCAGCCCCGGCCGCCTCGTGGAGATCGACGAGACGGCCAAGATCTTCAGCAACCCCAGCGAAAAGCGCACCGAGGACTACATCACCGGACGCTTCGGCTGATCTCAGCTGTGGCGCAGCCGGTCGGTGAGCCGCTTCTGCAGCAAGACCGGCAAGAACGTACGGATCCGCGCGTGCTCGAACTCGGCCAGCCCCTCCTGCACGTAGGCGCTGATCTGCTCGGGCGGGACGTGGTCGCCGTACTTGGTCACCAGGGCGCTCTCGACCTGGGCCAACTGCACGTTCTCGTCAGCGATCGAAGCCATGTCGCCACTCTCGGTCGGCGCGGCCGCGGGGAAGACGCGCAGGTGAACCGTAGGGCCTGAAGGGGGGTGCGGAGCACTCGTTCACCCAGAGTTCACCTTCGGGCGCGGCGCCCCTCTGTCGTGCCCCCGCGTAAACGATCACCGCCGGTACGAGGCCCAGCCACTGCGTACGAACCGGCGGTGATCCACAAGAGGCCGTACCGCTCTCACGATCACCGCCGGTACGGGACCCGGGCCACGCTTGCGAGTCGGCGGTGATCCGCCAGGGGGACCGGCTGGTCAGGGCAGGATGGCGGGCATGACCCGGACCCTGCTGCACGGCGCTGATGTCTTCGACCCAATCTCAGGGGAGATCCGAGCTGGCGACGTCGTCGTCGAGGACGGGAAGGTGGTCGAGGTCGGCACGAGGCTCGATGGCGACCTGGCCGTCGATGTCACCGGAAAGACGCTGCTGCCGGGGCTTTTTGACTGCCATACGCACGTCTGCATGGACAAGTTCGACCCGATCATGCTGCTGGCCGCGCCGTTCTCGCTGCAGTTCTTCCACGCTGTCACTAACCTGCGTACGACCCTCGATCTCGGGATCACCACCGTGCGCGACGCCTGGGGTGCCGACGCTGGCGTCAAGGCCGCAGTAGAGCAGGGGATCGTGCCTGGGCCGCGGTTGCGGATCACGATCTCGATGGTGGCGCAGACCGGCGGGCACGCTGACCCGTGGGAGCCGTGCGGCGGCCTCAACCCTGCCTTCGTGGCCCATCCTGGCCGCCCGGACGGCACGGTCGATGGCCCGGACAACCTGCGCAAACTCGTCCGCGAACTCATCCGGGCCGGCGCCGACGGCATCAAAGTGGCTGCATCGGGTGGCGTGCTGTCGCCGGGCACCGACCCGCACCAGGCCCAACTTCACCTCGACGAACTGACCGCCATCGTCGACGAGGCGGAGACCGCCGGGCGCTGGGTCATGGCCCACTGCCACGCTGCGGACGGCGCCCGCAATGCCGTACGCGCCGGGGTCGCCTCGATCGACCACGGGTCGTTCCTGGACGAGGACGCGATTGCCCTCATGGTCGAGCGCGGGACCTTCCTCGTACCGACCCTGATGGCCTCGCACGGAGTCATCCAGAGCGTCGCCGACGGGGTGGTCCTGCCGCCCGGGGTCTTGGACAAGGCGCGCGACGCGGCTTCGCGCGCAGCTGGCGCCATGCGGCTCGCCCACGAGGCGGGGGTCAAGATCGCCATGGGCACCGACAGCCCGGACAGCCCGCACTCCACGGCTCTGGGCGAGTTGGCGCTGATGTCCGACGCTGGTCTCGGGCCGGTGGGGGCGCTGCGCGCGACCACGCTGCACGCGGCCCAGTTGCTGCGGCTGTCCGACGAGCTCGGGACGCTCGAGCCGGGCAAGCGCGCCGACATCGTCGTGGTCGGCGGCGACCCGCTGGACCTGGCCGACTACGACCAGCGGATCGAGCAAGTGTGGAAAGACGGCGTACGGGTCGACTCGCGCGCATGAGAGCCGGGCGACGATCCTCGGCGTTCGCACCGAGCGGGATGGTGTGCGCGGTCGACCACCTGGCCGCGCAGGCGGGTGTGTCGATCCTGCAGCGCGGCGGCAGCGCGGCTGATGCGGCCGTGGCGACGTCGGCGGTGTTGGCGGTCACGACGCAGCACATGTGCGGGATGGGCGGCGACCTGTTCGCCCTTGTGAGCCAGGACGGCGCGGCGCCGCTCGCACCTAACGCCAGCGGGCGAGCGGGGTCGGGCGCTGATCCTGATCGGTTGCGCGCCGAAGGCAACCGCCACATGCCGATCGTCGACGACGTCCGCTCCGT
>JBKJLP010000322.1:0-3704 GCA_046596735.1 Mycobacteriales bacterium
TACGACCCAGGTACGACAATTTCGGGTCGTCCACAGATCAGAACCCTATACACAGCAGGTATTTTCTCGCACATCTCGCCTCATCGACGTCAACGGTCCGGCGGGCCCGTTAGGGCAGCGCGATGCCGAGCAACGAGTCCATGAGGTCGCGGACAACGCTCGGAGAGAGCGGGTCCGAACCCTGCTGGCCGCACCAGTTGTCCAGTGCGGCGATCGCACCCGGTGTGTCCAGGTCGTCGTACAGACGGGCCCGGACGGCGGCCACCACGTCGGTCGCATCCGGGCCGGCGCCGCGAGCGACGGCGGCGGTCCAGCGGGCGATCTGCTCGTGAGCCGCAACGAGGGTCTGACCGGTCCACGCCCGGTCCTCGCGGTAATGCGTCGAGAGCAACGCGAGCCGGAGAGCGGCGGGATCCTCCCCGCCCGCGAGCAGGCGCGAGACGAACACGAGATTGCCCTTGGACTTGGACATCTTCTCGCCGTCAAGGCCGATCATGCCGGCGTGCGCGTAGGCCTTGGCAAACGGCCACACCCCCGTCACTGCGGCGACTTCGATCGCGGAGTGCTCGTGGTGCGGGAAGGCCAGATCGGATCCGCCGCCCTGCACGTGCAGTTGCCCACCGAGTCGGTTCAGCGCGATGGCCGCGCACTCGACGTGCCAGCCGGGGCGACCGCGCCCCACTGGGCTCTCCCACGCCGGCTCGCCCGGGCGGGCGGCCAGCCACAGCAGCGCATCGAGTGGGTTTTTCTTCCCGGGTCGCAGCGGGTCGCCGCCACGCTCGGCGAACAGCGTCGCCATCGCTGCCATATCGAGACCACTGACCTTGCCGAATGCCGGTGCGGCATCGACGGAGAAGTAGACGTCACCGTCGAGGTCGTACGTGACGCCCGCTTCGCGAAGACGCATGACGAGAGCGGCGATCTCGTCCATCGCTTCGACGGCGCCGATGAAGTGCGCTGGCGGCAGGACCCGCAGTGCGGCCATGTCATCGCGAAACAGCTCGATCTCCCGCTGCGCGAGGGCAGTCCAATCCTCGCCGTCGCGGTCCGCTCGCTCGAGCAGCGGCTCGTCGATGTCGGTGACGTTCTCGACGAACAGCACCTCATGCCCAGCGTCTCGCCAGACCCGGTTGAGGGTGTCGAACGCGAGGTAGGTGGCCGCGTGGCCTAAGTGGGTGGCGTCGTACGGCGTGATGCCGCAGACATACATCCTGGCCGGGCCCTCGGCCGGGTCGACGTCGACGAGCTTGCCGCTGCTGCTATCGAACACGCGCACCGGCGGTCGCGCACCGGTCGGGCTCGGCGGGACGGGTGCCGAGGCCCAGGATCGCATCCGGTCAGCCTAGCGAGGGTCGGCCGGTCAGAACGGGGGCCACGGGATAGCGGGCCAGTCTTGCGATGGCATCGGGAAGGTTCGGTCGGTCAGCAGCCGGTTGATCCGCTGCTTGGTCGCCCGCACCTCACGCCGGGTCAGGTGCTCGTCGAGTGCGTCGCCCAGCGCGCCTTCGAGCTCGGCGCGCAAGCGCGAAAGAACGTCTATCGCCTCGTCGCCGAGCGGGTCACCGCGCCACTGCCAGAGCAGGGTGCGCAGTTTGTCCTGCGCCGAGAAGCAGACGCCGTGGTCGACACCGAAGACGCGACCGTCGACGGTGGGTAGCAAGTGCCCGCCCTTGCGGTCGGCGTTGTTGATGACGGCATCGAAGACGGCCATCCGCGCCAGCTCCGGGTGGTCGCTCCGGGCCAGCTCGGCCAGGTCGACCGTGTCATCGGTGTCGATCCAGAGTTGACACATGCCGGTGCCGAACGGCCCGTCGCGCAGCACCGTCGGCGGGACGACGTCCCATCCGCTTGCGGCGCTGACCAGGTAGGACGCGAGCTCGCGACCCGCGAGTGTGCCGTCCGGGAAGTCCCAGAGCGGGCGTTCACCACGTACGGGCTTGTAGACGCAGGCGGCACTGACGCCGTCCAGCGAGGCGGTGCAGTAGAGCGTCGCGTTGCTGGCGTCGACCAATCGGCCTTCGACGGTGAGCTCGCCAGCGCGCAACAACTCCAGCGCCTGAGCCAACTCGACCGTCACCATCCCAGTGTCGGGCAGGTCCTCCGGTCGCGCCGCCCCGGTCAGCGGCGGTGGCCGTTCTGGCGCGGGCAGATGTGGCCTTCAGGGTCAAGCGGCAAACTGCACAGCGGGCACGGCGGACGACCCGCAGCGACCACCCGCTCGGCCCGGTGGATGAAGGCCCTCGCCGCCTCAGCGGTCATCCGCACGCGAAGCGCGTCCGGACCTTCCTCAGCGTCCGCGAGCGGCTCCACCTCGGCCTCGGGTGCGTCTGGGTCCTGCTGTGCCAAGGCCTCGGCCACCACGCGGTCGTCGTCGCCGTCCCAGGCCAGTCCCATCGTGCCGACGCGGAACTCCTCCTCGACCGGAGCGTCCAGCGGCGCGGTGTCCTCGAGCGAACGCGGTGCGGCCGGGGGCACGTCGCCGACCCCCCGGCGGCGCACCTCCTCGAGCAGCTCCTCGAGCCGCTCAGCCAGGACCGCGACCTGGACCTTCTCTAGCGCCACCGACACCGTTCGCCCGCCGCCGCTGGCCTGCAGGTAGAAGGTGCGGTCGCCAGGCTGACCCACGGTCCCGGCGACGAAGCGCTCCGGCGGGTCGAAGAGGAACAGCTGGCGAGGCACGGCCCGAGCCTATGCGCCGGAGCCGCCACCGACAGCAGCATCGCTCGAGGCTCGGCGCCGACGGCCCTTCTTGGGCTTGGCCAGCAGCTCGGTCACCCCACCGCCGGTGTCGTTGACGCGCAGGACGAACGGCCGCAGCTCGGCGTAGCGGATGATCGTGACCGAGCAGGGATCGATGGAGATCCGCTGGAACTGGTCCAAGTGCAGGCCGAGCGCGTCGGCGACGACAGCCTTGATCACATCGCCGTGCGAGCAGGCGAGCCAGGTGGCGTCCGGGCCAAGCCTGTCGTTCCAGTCCCGGATGGCCGCGACGGCGCGGTTCTGGGTCTCGCGCAGCGGTTCGCCGTCAGGACCGGGGAAGGTCACTGCGGACGGGTGGCTCTGGACGACCTTCCAGAGCGGATCCTTGGCCAATTCCTTGAGTGGCTTGCCGGTCCAGTCGCCGTAGCGGCATTCCCCCAGCCGGTCCTCGACCTGAACGTGCTGGCCGTCCTTGCGCAGCCCTGCGATCGCGCCGGCGGTGTCCAAGCACCGGTCCAGCGGGCTACTCACCAGGGCAGCGAACGGCACCTCGCGGAGCCGGTCGGCAACGGCGTCGGCCTGGGCCTTACCGCGGTCGTCCAGGTGTAGGCCAGGAGTCCAACCAGCCAGGACCGGACCGGTCATCGCGGTCAGACCGTGCCGTACGAGAACCACCGTCGTCATGGCGCGAACCCTACGGGGAGGGGCCCCTAGAAGTACCTGCGTCTGCGCAGCAGGATGTAGACAGCGACAACCGAGGACACCAGCAAGGCGGTCGATGTCGCGAAACCGACCCGAGTCCCGAACCCCGGGTAGGGGATGTTCTGCCCGTAAAAGCCGGTGATCGCCGTGGTGATGGCGAGCAGGGCGGCATACGCGGTCAAGCGTCGCACCGTCACGTTGAGCCGGTTGCCTTGCAGGGTGGCGTTGGTCTCCAGGATCGAGCCGATGAGGTCGCGCAGACTCTCGGTCCACTCGGCGGCCCGCAGCACATGGTCGTAAAC
>JBKJLP010000355.1:0-2636 GCA_046596735.1 Mycobacteriales bacterium
GAAGGTGCCGTTGCCAAAGCCGGAGAAGTTGATGATCGCGAACGGCTTGATCTTGGCGTAGGCCAGCGCGGCGTCCTGGGCCTGCGTGCCGGCCGAGGTGCGACTGCTGGAGTCGTACGAACCGAACTGCACGTAGATGTGCACGTGGCGGTTGTAGGCGGCGTAACGCTGGCCGAAGAACTTCGACCAACCACGCGCCGTCGTCACATCGGGGTGCTCGTTGGGCTTGGGCGGCAGGTCGGTGTCAACGATCGTGTTGTACGGGGGGGTCGACGTGCCCTGCGAAGTATTCAGAGTCCCGTAGGGCTCGTGGTACATGATGATCTTGACTTCTTTGGCGCTGACCCCTTGGTAGGTCGCTCCGCCGTTATCGCCTTGGTAGAACGGCACGCAGGTCGGCGAAAGCGGGTCCTCGGTCTGCCGGCCGGCGACGCACTGGTAGGTCGACGGCGGGACGTTGCCGAGCCCAGCTGGGAGCGGCGGCGGGGCGACCGGTCCGGTCGCTGGGGCGCTGCCCCCTCCGTCACCGACGCCGAGGCCGTTGCCGCTGGTCGCGGCCGACAGGCCGGTGAAGTTGCTGACCGGCGGGTTGGTCTTGACCTGCGTCGGCGGGACCGGCGCGATCTCCTCCTGCGAGGTCGGGCTCGGGTTGGGCAGCGTCAGCGTGCTCGGCATCACCAGGAACGCCAGCACGGCCGCGACGACCAGGCTGGTCAGCGGTCCGAACCGACGGATCTGCTCCGAACTGTCACGCTTAGCCACGGGCCGTCTCCAGGGTTGGTCGAGCAGGCACGATCAGCCGGCGCCGGGCGCGAGTTGCAGGTTGGCCGAGGTGCTGAACTCATTGCAGATGTCGCGCGGGTTGTTCATCTGGTCGAAGTCCGTTCCGGGGAACTTCTGCGGCAAGTAGCGCTTGCCGTTGCCGACCATCCGCCAGCAGCCCTGGGTTCGAGGGTTGGATTCTGTGCGCGCGGTGCTGTCCCAGTGTTCGATGACCGAGTCCTTGACGCAGGTGTAGTCGCCCGACAGGTAATAGCAGGTGGGCAACTGCGGGTTGGTGCTCTCCACCAGCGGGATGGCGTGGAAGCCCTGGTCCACCGACTTGGGCGTCAGGTTGGGCCCGGCGACCTGGATACCGGTGTAGAGCTGGCGCAGGTCGTTGTAGGTCTCGCAGGCAAACTGGGTGACGTCGGCCGCCGGGGACTGCTGATCGACCGTGCGGTATTCCTGCACGCAGATCCGGTCGTTGGCCGGCGGATCGTAAGTCTGGCTGGACACGATCCACGCCTGGTCCCAGGCCGCCGGGTCCTGGAAGCCACCTCCCTGGGTGGAGGCCTGCTGGTCGTCGTCGCCGAGCACGATCTCCGGGAAGTAGTTGAGGTTTTTCAGGGCTCCACTGAGCTTCACCTCGTAGCCGGCCGGCCACAAGATGGTGGTGATGCCCTTTTGCTGGAAGTTGAGCGCCACGTTGGTGGCGGACCGGGGAGTGGTCCCGTTGTCGACGCTGTAACTGTTGGTGGCGTACGTCTGGTCGAGGGTCGCGGTGATGCCGCACTGCTTGGTGATCAGCTGCATCGCCAACTTGGCCTCGGTGGTGATCTCCTCGAAGGCTGGGTCGGTCGTGTAGTAGAAGCCGTACTTGCGCTGCACGCCGTTGGCGATCCCGGTGCTCTGCGCGCCGACGTCCTTGGTGGTCTTGCCCTTGAGGCTGGTGCAGACGAAGTTGGCGTACTGCGCCGCGCGGTACTCCAGCGGTGGGCCGTAGCCCCACTGCTGACCGGGGCTGTCGGAGTAGAACTTCGCCGAGCGCACCGCGATCGAGCCGAAGTTGAGCACCCCGTGCTGAGCCATGTAGTTGTTGTAGAAGGTGCCGTTGCCGAACTGCGCGTAGTTGACGACGGCAAAGGGCTTGACCTTGGCGTAGGCCAGCGCAGCGTCCTGGGCTTGCGTGCCGGCTGAGGTTCTGCTGCTGGAGTCGTAGGAGCCGAACTGCACGTAGATGCGGACGTGCCGGTTGTAGGCGGCGTAGCGGTTGCCGAAGAACTTCGACCAACCGCGCGCGGTGGACACCGACGGGTGCTCGTTGGGCTTGGGCGGCAGGTCGGTGTCGATGATCGTGTTGTACGGCGGGGTCGAGGTGCCCTGCGAGGTGTTGATCGACCCGTACGGCTCGTAGTACAGGACGATCCGGACCTCCTTGGCGCTGACGCCCTGGTAGGTCGGGCCGCCGTTGTCGCCTTGGTAGAACGGCACGCAGGTGGGCGAGAGCGGGTCCTCGGTCTGTCGGCCGGCGACGCACTGGTAGGTCGATGGCGGCACGTTGCCCAGCCCAGCGGGGAGCGGCGGCGGCGCGACCGGTCCGGTCGCCGGCTTGTTGCCCCCGCCATCCCCCACGCCGAGGCCGTTGCCGCTGGTCGCGGCGGATAGGCCGGTGAAGTTGCTGACCGGTGGGTTGGTCTTGACCTGCGTCGGCGGGACCGGCGCGATCTCCTCCTGCGAGGTCGGGCTGGGGTTGGGAAGTGTCAACGTGCTCGGCAGTACCAGGAACGCCAGCACGGCCGCGACGACCAGGCTGGTCAGGGGGCCGAACCGACGGATCTGCTCTGAGCTGTCACGCTTAGCCACGGGGTGTCTCC
>JBKJLP010000416.1:0-2732 GCA_046596735.1 Mycobacteriales bacterium
GGGTGAAGCCACCGGGATACTCCTTGACCGCGGACACCTCCTGGAACACGACGTCGGTGGCGGTGGTCCCTTTCGTACGCCGGTTCCGGTGGGTGTGTCCGGCGTGGTAGAGGAAAACGCCAGGGCTGGCGGCAAAGCGCTCCTCGAGCCGTTGCGCCTGCTGCGCGTCGAGGTCGAAGGAGACCGGGGGAAGGGACGTCAAGGTCGATTCGACGGAGACCGGGTGGTGGCCCATCACCAGCGTCGGTTGGTCAGCGGATGCGGCGAGAGTCTTGGTGACGAAGTCCCACTGGGCGGGCGACAGCGAGCCGTTGTCACCGCCGTTGCCAGTCTTGTCGTAGGTGTCGAGCCCCAGCAGCTGCAGCCCTTGCACGTCCTGGGCGAACCAGCCTGGCTCGCCTGGGTAGAAGACGTCCTTGAAGCAGTCGTGCGTGCCCTCTCCGATCCCGGGGCTGCAGCGCTTGTAGTCGGCCCCGCTGTGCGCACGGTCGTGGTTGCCCCGGGCGATGAACCAGTCGCTGCCGAGTGCGCCGAACCCGTCGAGAAACTGCCGCGCACGAGCCACGTCGACCGGCAGGGCCTCGGACGTCAGGTCACCCGCAGCCAGCAGGAAGTTCGCGCCACGCGCTTTGGTGTCCGTAACCAGAGCCTCAGCCATGACCTCCGGGTACGGCGGCAGCCCAGGCAGCTGCCGGAACCCGGGCGGGATGCCGCCACCATTGGAGGTGATGAGCCCCGCCGTCGTCTCTCCGAAGTGCAGGTCGTTGCAGAGCGCGAGAGAAAACAGGTAGCGACCAGCTGGAGGCTGGGGGGTGGTGAAGACGAAGGGCAGTGAGGTCAGTGTTGAGGGACCGCTGGTGCCGACGGGGTTGCCAGCAAAGGCCTTCGACGGCGCAGCCGGGACGCCGCCCGAGCGCGCGCTGTAGAAGTAGGTCTGCCCCGGATCGAGGCCGTGGATCTCGGCGTAGTGATATGGCGTCGGCGTCGCCGAGTGGAAGACCTGCTTGAGCGCGGACGGGTTGGTGCCCATGAGCACCTCGGTGTCGGCGAGCGCGGGAGCCAGCCGTCCAAAGCCGTCAAGAGTGCCGGAGTCGCCGGTGTACCAGGTGAGGATCACGCTGGTCTCGGTCAGCGTGACCAGCTCGAGCTCCATCGGCACCGTCGGGCCAGCTGCGCGCGCGCGTTCGGTGTTGACGAGCAGGGGAGTGGCCGCAGCGAGCGCCGCCCACGACAGCGCCTGCCGTCGCGTGGGGTGGCAGGAGGTCATAGGCCCATCCTGCCGTCCTCCGTCATCAGCCGTCGAGGTTGCCGGCCTGCCAGGTCTTCCAGTCGTAGTTCCAGTCCGACATTCCGGCATCGCTGCGGAGCGGGGGCACGACGGCGTGGATGACGTTGACGACGTCGCCGAGCTTGCTGTTGTCGTAGAACCACTTGGCGTCAGCGACGGACATGTTCACGCAGCCGTGGCTGACGTTGGTGCTGCCCTGATAGCGGACCGTCGCGGGGTTGGCGTGGACGAAGGCGCCGCCGTTGGAGATGCGGACGCTCCACGGGAGCTTGTGGTAGTAGCCGTCAGCGCTCGCGGTTGGGATCCCGATGGTGGCGGAGTTGTAGAGATGCTCGCGCTCGCGGAGCAGGACGATGTGGACGCCGCCCTTCGTCGGGAACTCCGCGCGGCCGGTGGAGACCTTGAAGACCTTCACGACTAAGCCGTCTCGGCGGACCGTCAGCGTGTGCGCGGAGATGTCGACAGTGCCGACGAGCGACCGTCCGACCGTGAAGCCTCCGGTGACGGGTTTGTCGCTGCCCCAAGTCTCGGTGCCGGGGACCTGAAGTCCAGCCAGAGTCGCGCTCACCCGAACGGTGGTGCCCGGCTTCCAGTAAACCGGGCCGCGGTAATGCACCTCGAGGGAGTTGTACCAGCGCCATGCACCCTCGGTGGCGGGCGTCGTCGTCACGTTCAACCGAGCCAGCACCGCCTGGCGTGCGGCAGCGCCCTTGATCTTCTTGTCGAACCGCACGACGATCGGCTGGCCGACCCCGTAGGTGCCGCCGTCGGGGGAGACGGTGACGTGCAGGACGCGGGTCGGGGCACTAGTCGTGAGCAACCGCTCGACGGTGGTGGTCTCGCCGTTCTGATTTTTCACGACGGCCCGTAGCTGGTAGGGCTGCGAGGGGATCAGGCTGGAGCTGCTGGTCCAAGCCCTCGAGGCGAGCGTGCCGAAGAGCTCGAGCCCGTCAGGTCCCAGGACGCTGATGCTTTGGATGCTGCCGCTCTCGATCGTGAACGTCAGGGGGCGCTGCCAGGGGACGACGGTTCCTCGCGCCCCGACGACGACGGGGTTGACCGGTGGTGGCGTCGTGCGCTGAGGCGTTGGCCCCTCCCCGATCGTCGCGGGGTTGGTGGCGCCGGTCAGGGCGATCACGCCGGTGGTACCTACCGCGAGGGCGGCGGCAAGCGAGACGAAGAGCAGCAGGCGGCGGGTCATGTCACCTTCAGGCAGGGAAGCGCACGGCGGGTCGAGGGGGTTGTGCCCATTGTGCCTTTCTTCTGCACGCACGGGGGAAAACCTTCAGCACGTGTGGGCGGAATTCAGCCGAGGGCCCGGCGTTGCCTGAGCTCCGGCTCGCCGAGCCGGGCCACCTTGCCGTCGCGCTCGCCGGCTCGCCAGGCCGACCCGTGCACCTGGCGATCACCGCGGGCGCCGCGCCATGAGCCGCGGGCCTCGGAC
>JBKJLP010000510.1:0-5957 GCA_046596735.1 Mycobacteriales bacterium
GTGCGACTGCCCTGGCGACTCCCACGACCGGGAGCCCGCGCGGCCGTCGTACCAGGACTGCTTCTGGTGATCGGCACCATCGCGTACGGGGCGGCGACCACGCAGGGACTGCTCAGCGTCGTCGCCGTGCTGGCGACCCTCGCGCCGGTGGTCACGGTCGCCCTCGCGGTCCTGCTCCTGGGCGAGCGGCTCACCGGGCGCCAGCGGGTGGGCGTCGCGGTGGCGCTGGGTGGAGTCGTGCTCCTCGCCGCTGGCTGACACACTCCAGGACCCGGCGAAAGGCTTGGCATGAACGTGCGTTCCCTGCTCCGTGTCGACCCGGCCCGCGCGGCTGAGGCCGTCAGCGACGAGGGCACGCGCGCGACGCCCGGCGTCACGAGCCGCAAGAAAGCGGAGAAGGACCTCGCCGCGATCGGCCCCGAACTGGCCGAGTTGCAGGAGCGGATTTACGCCGGAGCGAAGTTCGACGGGGCGCGGCGCATCGTCGTCCTGCTGCAGGGCACCGACGCCAGCGGCAAGGACGGCGCGGTCAAGCGGGTCATCAGCAAGCTCAACCCGCCGGGCATCCGCTACACCGCCTTCGGCAAGCCCACCAAGGAGGAGCTCGCGCACGACTTCCTGTGGCGCATCACCAACGCGCTGCCCGAGCCGGGGTGCGTGGGCGTGTTCAACCGCAGTCAGTACGAGGACGTGCTCGTCGTACGCGTGCACGATCTGGTGCCGCCGGCGGAGTGGGAGCAGCGCTACGACCTGATCAACGCGTGGGAGGCCGAGCAGGCCGCGGCTGGAGTGACCTTCCTGAAGGTCTTCTTGCACCTGTCCAAGCAGGAGCAACGCGAGCGGCTGCTCGCGCGCATTGACGACCCGACCAAGCGCTGGAAGGCCAACCCGCGCGACCTGGCCGAACGCGAGCACTGGGAGGCCTACCGCGCGGCCTACCAAGCGGTCCTGGAGCGGTGCAACCCCGACAGCGCCCCCTGGTACGCCATCCCGGCCGACCGCAAGTGGTATCGCAACTGGGCGCTCGGCCACCTGCTGCTCGAGACCCTGCGCGAGCTCGACCCGCAGTGGCCGACCCGACCCGACCTGGACCTGCCGGGGATGCGCGCCGCCCTGACGGGGTAAGCATCCGCAGAGAACACCGCCGCTACTGAGGAGTCACCTGTGAGTCCGACCCGCGCCCTCGCCCGTCCGCTGCTCGCCTCCATGTTCGTCGCCGGCGGTGCCGACACGCTGCGCAAGCCCGGGGCGCGGGTCGAGCAGGCCGAAGCGGCCGGGCTTACGGACGCGGCGAAACTCGTACGCATCAACGGCGCAGCCCAGCTGGTGGGCGGGTTGGCGCTCGCGACCGGCCGGCTGCCGCGGCTGTCGGCGCTGGTGCTGGCCGGCTCGCTCGTACCGACCACGTACGTCGGGCATGCGTTCTGGAGCGCGCCGGACAAGGCCCAGCGGCATGCGCAGCAGATCCAGTTCCTGAAGAACCTGTCCATGCTGGGCGGTCTGCTGCTCGCGGTGGCCGACACCGGCGGCCGGGAATCCCTCCCGCACGCGGCCGGCCGCATCTCCCGGCGTACGGCGGGCAAGGCCAGCAAGGCCACCAAGAAGGCCGACAAGGCCGCCCGCAAGGCTGGCCAGCAGGCGCTCGACCTCGTCCCCACCCTCGGCTGACCCCGCCCCGCCGCCGCTCCCCCTTCCGGGATCACCGCCGACTCGCGCGCTGGGGCTGGGCTCCGTACCGGCGGTGATCGTGGGGGGAGGGCGGAACCCCGGCGGTCAGCTACCCCGGGGATCAGCTGCCCAGGCGGTCGAGGCGGGCGACGAGCTCGGGGAGGGCCAGCGCGCGCCAGTCCGGGCCGAGGCGGGCGTGGGTGGCGAGCCCCAGCCCGGCCATGCAGATCGTCTGGTCCACCAGCGGCCCGAGCTCGGGCCAGGGAAAGTACGGCTTGGCGACCAGCAGCGAGGCAAGCCCGTGCGCGGCCGCCCACAGCTGCAGCGCCAGCGCGACCGGCTCGCCGCGCAGCACATCGGCGGAGATGCACGCGGTCACCGTCGCCACCAGGTGCGCGAACGCGCCGCTGGCCATCGCCAGGTCGGCGTACTCCTCGTCGCTCGCCGCATGGCGGCGCATCATCACCACCCGGTAGTGCTCCGGGTTGGCGACGGCGAACTCGACGTAGGCCACCCCCTGCCGCCGCAGCGCCTCGAACGGGCTCGGCGCCCCCGAGGCTGCGTCCTGCATCGCGGCGTAGAGATCGCCGAAGACCCGATCGCAGACGGCGTTGAGCAGCGCCTGCTTGTCGGCGAAGTGCAGGTAGATGCTCGGGACGCTGACGCCGACGCGTTCGGCCACCGCGCGCACCGACATCGCGTCCTCGTCGCCGCTTTCGGCCAGCAGCGCCATGGCGGCCGCGAGCACCTCGGCGCCCAGCTCGCCGCCGGACCCGCGCGGGGAGCGGCGTGGCTGCTCAGACACGCAGCAGCTCGCGGTCGTCGATCGGCTCGTCCACAGCAGCCTCGCTCAGCCCGATCCGGTCGTGCAGTCGCCGCAGCGGCCGCGGCGCCCACCAGTTGGCGCGACCCATGAGGCGCATGAAGGCCGGCACCAGGGCGCCTCGGATCAGTGTCGCGTCGACCAGCACAGCGAGGGCTGTACCCAGTCCGAGCAGTTTGATGAAGCTGATATCGGAGGAGACAAACGCGAGGAACACGATCGCGAGCAGTCCGGCGGCTGCGCTGACCAGGCGGCCGGTGTGTTCGAGCCCGAGAGCGACAGCGCGGCGGTTGTCGCCGGTGGCGTCGTACTCCTCCTTGATCCGCGACAGCAGGAAGACCTCGTAGTCCATCGACAGGCCAAAAAGGACGCAAAACATGAGGATCGGCGTCGTCGTATCCAGTGCGCCCGTCACGGTCGGGTCCCCCAGGAAGCGGGTCAGGTTGCCCTCCTGGAACACCCACACCATCGCCCCGAAGGTCGCGGTGAGCGACAGCAGGTTGAGGACCAACGCCTTGAGCGGGATCACGACGCTGCCGGTAAACAGGAACAGCAGCACGAACGTCGCGGTGCCGATCAGGCCGAGCGCGAGCGGCAACTTGCGGGCGAGCGAGGCCTTGGTGTCGACCAGCCGCGCGGCCGGTCCCGCGACCAGGGTGTCGCCCACCGGTGAGGGCACCGCGCGCAGGTCGCGAACCAGCTCCTCGCCGCGGGCGCTCTGCGTCTCAATGGCCGGGGTGACCGACAGGTAGGTGCCGCCCTGGGCGGAGAACCGCGCGCTGGCCAGGCCGGCCGGCGCAACCTGCTGTCCAGCGACGTAACTGCCGGTGGCGGCGTCCACCCGCTCGACTCCGTCGACCAGGGACAGTCGCTCGGCGTACGTCGACACCCCATCCGGGTCGGCCTTCGGCGCGATGACGGCGAGCGCGGTCAGTTGGCGCCCGGTGAACTCCGTACGCAGCACGTCACCGACCTGCGCCGCCGGAGCGGCCTTGGGGAGCACCCGGTCGTCGGGCAGGCTGAACCGCACGTTCAGAAAGGGTGCGCCGAGGAAGAGCAGCAGCAGAATCACCGACGTCGCGATCGGCAGCGGCCGCTTCATCACGGTCACGGCGATCCGGTGCCACAGGCCCTCGTCCAGCGACTTCTCCCGTGGTGGCGCGAGCCGGAACGCCCGCCGCAGTGGCGCCCGCAGGTCGTAGCGGTTGATCCGCGCGCCGAGCATCGCGAGCACGGCGGGCAGCACGACCAGCGCGCCGACGGCGGCGAAGAACACCGCAGCTAATCCGGCGTAGGCAAAGGATTTGAGGAAGTACAGCGGGAACACCATCAGCGCCCCGAGGCTCAGCCCGACCGTGATGGCGCTGAACAGCACCGTACGACCGGCGGTGCGGACGGTGGCGATCACCGCGTTGTGCTCGCCCCGGCCGCGCGCGAGTTCCTCGCGGTAGCGGGTGACCATGAACAGGGCGTAGTCGATGCCGAGGCCTAGGCCCAACGAGGTCGCGAGGTTGACCGAGTAGATGGACACGTCGGTCACCTGCACGGTGAGGTGCAGCGCGAGGAAGGTTCCCAGGATCGACAGCACACCGATCAGCAGGGGGAGGGCGGCGGCGATGGCGCTGCCGAACACCAGGATGAGCAAGATCGCGACGACCGGGAAGGCGATCGCTTCGGCGCGGATCAGGTCGTGCTCGATGGTGGTGCCGACCTCGTTGAAGATCTGGCCGATGCCACCGACGCCGACGGTCACGCCCTCGAAGCGGCCGACGAAGGTCGGCGTCAACTCGGCGGCGCGGTCGACGACGATGTCGTCGGTCCCGCTGAGCCGGGCCAGGATCAACGCGCGCGTGCCGTCTGTGCTGCGCAGCGCGGCGGGTCGTCCGGTGCCCCAGTAGGACACGACCTGGCCGACGCCGGGCTCGGCGGCCAGCCGGGTGGCCAGTCGCTGTCCGGCGGCGGCAGCGGCCGGGTCGTCGACGGAGCCGGGCGCGGTGACCAGCAGGACGTAGTTGGGGCTCGCCGCGTCGAACTGGTTCTGCAGCAGCAGGGCAGCCCGCTCCGACGGCGCCTTCGGGTCGTCGAACCCGCCGCCGGACAGTTCCTTGGCAACGCCGCCGGCGAGCGCTCCGCACAGGGCGAGGAACAGCAGCGCCGCGACCAGCACGACCCGCCGACGGGCGATGACGATGGATGCAAGACGTACGAGCACGAGAACCCCCCGGAACGGTGACTGAACGCCGGTAAGTTAGCGGTGTTCAGTCACTGTCGTCAAGAGGTTGACCAGCAGACGTCCGTGGTGTGGCGCGCAAACCCCAGCCGCTCGTAGACACCGATCGCGTTGGTGTTGGCCTCGTCGACGTAGAGCAGCACCGAGTCCAGCCCGGCCGCCTGCAGGTGGTGCAGTCCAAGCAACGTCAGTGCCGGGCCAAGGCCCCGCCCCTGCTCGGACGGGTCGACGCCGACGATGTAGACCTCGCCGATCGCCGCGTGATCGTGGTTCGCGTCGCCGGGGTGGGCGTGGGCGCCGTGCACCTTGGTCCAGTGGAAACCGACGAGGGCCGCGCCGCGGAACGCCAGGAAAAACCCGGCCGGGTCAAACCACGCCTCCTGCTCGCGCAGCCGTACCTCCTCGACACCCCACCCGCCCTGATCCGGGTGGTCGACGAAGGCCCGGTTGTTGACCTCGGTCCAGGCCTGCTCGTCCTGGCCGGGGACGAACGCGCGCACCTCGATCCCGACGGGCAGGTCGTACGAGGGGAGCGTGCCATCGAGCGGGCGGCGCATCTGCCACAGCACCCGGCTGCGGGTGAAGCCCATCGCCGTGGCGAGCGCGCCTGAGCTCGGGTGTTCGCCGTGGGCCCACAGCCGAAGGCGGGCGTCCGGGCTTTCCCGCAGCAGCGCGGCGACCAGCGCCCGGCCGATTCCGCGACCGCGCGCATCCGGGTGCACTGCCAGTTCGGCGCTCGACCCGGCGACGGCGTCGGTCGCGTCGAGGTGGGCGTAACCCAGCAGCGCATCGCCCTGGCGGACGAGCAGGTGGCGTACGTCGGAGTCGCCGCCGCGCGGCAGGTGCAGCATCACGTGCTCGCTCAGCGGGGCGACGCCATCGGCCGCGGTGACGGCGTCGAGCAGCCCGCGGACGGCGTCGACGTCCGCGGCGCGGAGCCGAGGCAGGACGTCCGGGGAGATCACGCAGGGACGCTACCCGCGCAGCTCCACGCTCGAGGCGGCCTCGTTCTGGGCGAGCGCCGCGGCCAGCGGCGGCGTGACGAACTTGTAGCCGACGTGGCGCACGGTGCCGATCAGCTGCTCGTGCTCGGGGCCGAGTTTGGCCCGCAGCCGGCGTACGTGGACGTCGACGGTGCGGGTGCCCCCGTAGTAGTCGTAGCCCCAGACCTCCTGCAGCAGCTGGGCGCGGGTGAAGACCCGGCCCGGGTGCTGCGCGAGGTACTTCAGCAGCTCG
>JBKJLP010000059.1:0-5248 GCA_046596735.1 Mycobacteriales bacterium
CACCCGGCCGATGACGCGGGACTCGGCGTCGACAGTCCCGCGGATGGCCGGCTCCAGCGACTCGAGCACCTTGCGGTTGCACTCGAGCATGTCCTCGAGGCGACCGGTGTCCTTCCAATAACCCGTGACCAGGTGTGGGCTCACGACCTTGCCCTCGTCGATCAGCCACTGGATCGCGTCGGTGATCTCCAGCTCTCCCCGCGGCGAGGCCTTGATCGCCCGGACCGCCTCGTGGATGACCGGCGTGAACATGTAGACGCCGACCAGCGCCAGGTCGCTCTTGGGCTCCTTCGGCTTCTCGACCAGCGTCGAGACGCGACCATCCGGGCCGAGCTCGGCGACACCAAACTGCGAGGGGTTCTCCACCTTGGTCAGCAGGATCTGCGCGTCGTAGCCCTCGTCGACGAACTCCTGCACCAGCTCGGTGATGCCGCCGATGATGAAGTTGTCACCGAGGTACATCACGAAGTCGTCATCGGCGAGAAAGTCGCGAGCGATCAACACGCAGTGCGCGAGCCCGAGTGGAGCGTCCTGCTTGATGTAGGTGACCCGGATGCCGAGCGCGCTGCCGTCGCCGACCGCCGCCTCGATCTCGGCGGACGTGTCGCCCACGATGATGCCGACATCGGTGACGCCGGCGTCGCGGATCGCCTCGAGGCCGTAGAACAGCACCGGCTTGTTGGCGACGGGCACCAGCTGCTTGGCGCTCGTGTGCGTGATCGGGCGCAGACGGGTGCCCGCACCCCCGGACAGAACCAGAGCCTTCATGTACGCAGGTTAGCGGCGCGGCGCCGGTAGCCTGAGGTGGCCGCGGGGAACCTGCCGCTGCCACCAGACGTCGTTCTGTCGATGCCCGAAACGAGGAGAGCGCCCCGGTGACCGAGCCCAGGGACTGGAGCGCGAGCACACCGCCCTCCGGCGCCGACCCGGCTGCGCGACCTCTCCCGCCGCACCTTGACCCCCGCGGCCGCTCCGCTCTGCCACCACGCGGGCCGAAGCACGTCCTACCGTCCGGGCCGTCCCGCCCACCGCGCAAGGGCGCGCGGCTCCTGTCGTGGATTGCCGTCATCACGTCCGTCGCCGTGCTCGCCGTAGCCGGCACCGGCTACATCCTGATCAACAAGTACGACGGCAACATCACTCGCCTCACCGGTGTCTTTGGCAACCGCGACAAGGCCCCGCCGGCCGCCAAGAACAACGCACAGACCTACCTGATCGTGGGCTCGGACAGCCGCGGTGACCTCAAGGCCGGCCAGGGCACCCAGGGCCGGGGTGCGACGTTCGTCAGCGGCCAACGCTCCGACACGGTGATCATGGCCCACCTCTACGGCGGGCGGAGCAACAAGGTCCAGCTGGTCAGCTTCCCGCGGGACTCGGTGGTGCAGATCCCCGCCTACACCGACCCCAAGACCAACAAGACGACGCCGGCGACGCGCAACCGGATCAACCACGCCTTCAGCACCGGCGGTCCGGCACTGCTGGTGCAGACCGTCGAGCAGCTCACCGGCGTACGTATCGACCACTATCTGCAGATCGACTTCAACGGCTTCCAGTCGATGGTCGACAAGCTCGGCGGCGTGGACGTGTGCCTGAGCAAGCCAGCCAAGGACAGCTTCTCGGGCATCGATCTGGCCGCCGGCAAGCACCACATCGGCGGCACCGTCGCGCTGGCCTTCGTCCGCCAGCGGCACGGGTTGGCCGGCGGCGACATCGACCGGATCAAGCGCCAGCAGCAATTCCTCGGCGCGATGGTCCGCAAGGTGCTGTCGGCCGGGGTGCTGGCCAACCCGCTCAAGCTCAACGGCTTCCTGGACGTCGCGACGTCCTCGCTGAAGGCCGATGACGGGCTGCAGTTCAAGCAGCTGCGCGACCTTGCGCTGCGGATGCGCAGCGTGGGTGCCGGCAACGTCATCTTCACGACCATCCCGCTGAGCAGCGGCAACGCCCGCGATCGACGGCTCGGCTCCGTGGTGCTCATCGACCAGGCCGAAGCCGACATCTTGTTCGGGGCGATCCAGCGCGACGAGGCGCCGGGCACCCCCGAGCCGAAGCCGACCGGTGCGGCCGCTGGCCCGCTGACGGTCCCCCCCGGCGCGATCCGCGTACAGGTCTATAACGGCTCTGGCATCAACGGACTGGGGCGCAAGGCGGCCGGGCAGTTGTCGGCGCTCGGCTTCGCGACCGTCGGCACGCCGCAGACCAAGGGCACCGACGCGACCAAGACCACCGTGCTTTACGGCCCGGACAAGGCCGACTCCGCGCGCACCCTGGCGGCCGCGATCCCGGGCGCCACCGCCCAGCTCGACCCCGCCCTCGGCCGGGTGCTGCAGGTGGTCCTCGGTACGGAGTTCTCCGGTACCAAGGCCGTGAAGGTGACCAAGCCGTCGACTCCCACGACCAGCGCGCCGCCCAAGGTCATCACCGCGTTGGACGACCCCTGCGCAGCCTGAGCGAGCTGACCGGCGGGCTGGTCGGCGAGCGCGACCCGGCAGCTCCGCTGCTCACCCTGTACGCCGGTGGCGGACGGGTCGAGTTGTCCGGCGCGACCACGGCCAACTGGGTGGCCAAGAGCGCCAACCTGCTCGTCGACGGCCTCGGCTCACCACCGCGGGTCGGCCTGCTGCTGCCGCTGCACTGGCAGTCGGTTGCGTTGCTGCTGGCGACCGTCGCCACTGGGGCGACCGCGGTGCTGGCTACGGACGCCGCCGACCTGGCCGGGTGCGACGCCGCCTTCGTGCTGGCCACCGACGCGCAGGCGGCGCTCGACGCCGGAGTGGACGACGTCTACGCCCTGTCTGGCCACCCCATGGGGGCGCCGACCCTGGACCTGCCGCCCCTGGTCTTCGACTATGCGGGCGAGGTCCCCGGTCACGGCGACCACTTCGGCGGGCCCAGCCCGGCCGGGGTCCGCGTCCAGGTGGCCGGCGAGCCAGTCCTGCCCACACCCGGTTACGCCGCCGCCGATCGGCTGCTCACCACACTGGGCTTCGCCACCGCGGCGGGCGCAGCCGAGCTGCTGGGCGCGCTGCAGGCCGGAGCCAGCGTCGTCCTGCTCCCGGACGACCCCGCTGCGGCACGTGACGTCGCCGCCGCCGAGCGGGTGACGCGCACCGCGGGGATTGTCCTACCCGGTCTGGCTCACGTCGGGACCGAGTAGAGCCGATGCTTGCGTGAGAGTCTTGGCCCTCCACACCGCGTCTGGAGCTCCTGCCTTGCCCGCCGTACCCGCTGTTTCTGCTGCTCGCCTGCGTCCCTGGGCTGCCGCAATCCTGGCGCTGCTGCTGGCCTTGCTCGCCGCTGGGTGCGGCACCACTCCCTCACAGGCTGCCGCGCCAGCACGCGAAGGCACCATCCCGATCAGCGTCGACGGCCTGCAGCGCAGCTACCTGCTCCAGCCGGCCCTGAGCCCCGCGGGCATACGCAAGGCAGCGCTCATCGTCGTCCTGCACCAGGAGGGCGGCACACCCGAGGGCGTCGCGGCCGAGACCGCCCTGCAGGAGTTGCGGCAGGCCGGGGCGACGCTGGTCTACCCGGCTGGCTACGACGGCTCATGGGACGCCGGCAAGTGCTGCGGCGTGCCCAGCCAGCGCAAGATCGACGACGTCCGCTTCATCGATGCGGTCTTCCAGGATGCCGCGACGCGCACCGGCAGCGACCGCACGCGCGAAGCTCTGGTGGGCTACTCCAGCGGCGGCATGCTGACCTACCGCTACGTCTGCGCCCGACCAGGCAAGCTCAGCGTCGCCGTGGTCGTGAGCGGCTCGCTCGAGAGCCCCTGCGGCGCGGGCATCACCGTTCCGGACGTCCTCACGGTGCACGGCAAGAGCGACGGGACCATCGGACTCACCCGCCCGATCTTCATCAACCGACTGGGTCTCGCGCCACGACCGGCGGCCAGCACGCTGGGCATCCTCACCAGCAGCGCCGACTGCTCTGCCGGCGTCACCACGATCGGCCTTGATGCGGAGGTCCGCACGTGGCGTGGCTGCCGCGGGGGCAGCGTGGAGGCCCTGCTCATCCCCGGCGCCGGACATGGCTGGGGCAACCTCGACGCCTCCCGCCGTACGCTCGATTTCCTGCGGGCGCGGCTGCTTACGGGCACGACATGAGTCGGCGGCGATGACGTCCAGGGCGCGCTGGCGGCAGGACGGGCAGCCCGTGCTCGTGCTGGCCCTCACCGCCGCGGTGACGCTGCTCGTCGCGATCCCGCTCCTGTTCAGCCCCGCCGGGAGCGCCGCCGACGCACCCTCCACGACCGCGCAGGTCGGCAGCGCCCTCTCTGCCGGCAGCCAGTCGGGCAGTGCGAGCCAGTCGGTCAGCAGTAGCAGCAGTAGCAGCCTGCCCGGGCAGAAGACCCCGACCGACATCACGTTGCAGGCTGGCCCCGGCACCCCTGCCGGCGACTCACGGGTCGTGCGCATGAGCGTCGCCGGGCTCGAGCGCGGCTACCTGCTCGTTCCCGCCCTGGGGTCCTACGCCAACCACCCCCGCGGCCTGCTCGTCGTGCTCCACCAGGACATCGGTAGCGCCCGGGCAGTGGCCGAGGGATTAGGCCTGGATGCGCTGCGGCGCAGCGGCGTCGCCCTGGCCTACCCGGCCGGCGTCGGCGGCTCGTGGAACGCCGGACTGTGCTGCGGCGTCGCGCAGCGCCAGGACGTCGACGACGTGGCGTTTATCAACGCGGTGTTGGACGACGCGAGCCGTCGTACGCATGTAGGCATCACCCGCCGTGCGCTGCTCGGCTACTCCGGCGGCGGCATGCTCGCCTACCGGCTCCTGTGCGGACCGCATCCGCCGCTCGTCGCCGCCGTCGAGGTGAGCGGCAGCCTCGAGTCGCCCTGCCCCGACCTGCAGCTGCCCGACCTGCTCGCGGTGCACGGGGAGAAGGACGGCAGCGTCGGCCTGACCACCCCCATCTACGTCACCCACCTGCGGATGTCGCCGCGGCCGGTCGTCTCGACCCTGACCACGGTCACCGGGCTCGCGGGCTGCCGTGACCGCCGGACCTCGGTGGCCAACGGGATCGAGCTGTGGAGGTGGCCGGGCTGCCGCAGCGGGTCGACCGTGACAGCGCAGATCGTGCCCGGCGCCGGGCACGGGTGGGCCGACGTCGGAGGAGCGGCGCGGGCGAGCGGGTTCCTGCTCCCGCGGCTGGCGTTGACGGGCTGACAGCGCCGTTCCCGGCCGCGCACGGCGGTCCGGCGTAGACTCGGAGCACCTCGGCCTCGTCGGCAGCTCGCCGCGCAGG
>JBKJLP010000218.1:0-4530 GCA_046596735.1 Mycobacteriales bacterium
CTGCGCCGCAGGGCCCCGCCCGATCACCGTCGCCTGCCCGTCGACATCCCGCGAGAACCAGACGCCTCGCCCGGCGGTGGCCTTCGCGTCCCGGGCCGCGGCGGCGGCCCGGTCGACCTGCAGGATCAGCCGGGCGACCAGATGGGCGAGCTCCCCGGGGGCCTCGCCGCGGTAGCGGGCCAGCAAGACCAGGACGACGGCGTGCCGCTGCTCCAGCGATAGCTCGACCCGGTCGAGTTCGCGGAGCACCGCCAGGACATGGCGTTCGGTGAGCAGCCCGGACTCCACCGCCTCCAACAGCCCGGGCAGCTCACCCAAGGAGAGTGCTTGCGCGACGAGGTTGCCGCCCGTGGTGGACGTCGCCCCGATCGCGAGCCCGACCTCGTCAGCGGCGAACTCGCGCTGCGCGCCCCTCGCGCGGTTGTAGGCGGCGACGATCTCACGCATCTGCCCGGCGAACGCCTGATCCTTCAGCTGCTGCCACCGCCCGATCGCATCAAGCTCCTCGGTCGGCGTCGCGGTGAACAACAACCCCTCAGTCCGGGCGATCGAGGAGTCCACCAACGCCGCCAACTCCTGCGGCGACAACGCCGTCAGCACCGGTCGCGAAGACCAGTCAGTGGAGGTGAACATGACCCAATTTTACGACCCAGGTACGACAACTCTCACGTCGTCCACAGGCAGAAACCCCGAGAAAGAAGTGGATTTTCCAGACCTCGCGAGATCGTCACGTCGTGATCAGGTCAGCGAAGACGACGATGTTGTCGCGGTAGGACCGGGCGGCGCGGTCGAACGAGCCGCCGCAGGTGATGAGCCGAAGTGCCGGGTGGTCAACGTCGCCGTACACCGCCGCGGTGGGGAAGGAGGACTTGGCCGTCCGGCTGGTCCGCGTGACCACGAACGCAGCCACAGTGCCGTCTCGGCGGGTGACGCGCACCACGTTGCCCGGGATCACCGAGTGCAGTCGGAAAAAGACCCCGGGGGCGCCCGCCCAGTCGACGTGCCCGGCAATCACTGCCGGGCCTAGCTCACCGGGCGTCGGCCCGTAGCGGTACCAGCCAGCCGGGAAGCCGTCCGCTGGTACCTGCATCGAGCCGTCGCGTTCCAGCCCCAACTCGATCAGCCCCGAATCGACGCCGATCGCGGGGATCTGCACACGAACGGGTACGGACTGACTGAGAGCCGGGAGGGGATCGACTGACGGCGCTTGCACTGTGCGGGTGGTCAAGGCCTCCGATGCGACTGCCCCGGACGGCCTAGCTGCTCCGGACGCCGGGGCGACCGGGGAGGCCAGGCTGAAGGACAGCAGGCCAAAGCAGAGCAGGCTGAGGAGCGTGACCGCCCCGGCCCGGTGATCGTGCGGGCGACGCAGCACGCGGTCAGCCCCGTCGGCGCCGCGGAAGCCGGAACCCGAAGGCGAAAGGCACGGCCAGAGCGAGGAGGGCGAGGGACTGCCAGCGTCGGTCGGATCCAGCACCGATGCTGCTGCCGTCACCGGCCTGCACGGCGCCTCTCGGGACGACGGAGACCTGCCCGGGCGCGAGCGCTGCGCCAGAACTCACCGCTGAGACCGGCGCCGGCGAACTCGGTCGAGTGGACGTCGACGTGGGTGTGGGGCTTGGCCCGGTCGCGCTGCCGGTCGGGGCGGGCGTCGGTCGAGCCGACGCCGAGGGAGCCGGCGTGGCCGAAGGGGTGGCCGCAGGCGTGGCCGAAGGCGTGGCCGAAGGCGTGGCCGAAGGCGCGGCCGAAGGCGCCGGCGGCGGCACGATCACTGAGCCACTGCAGGCCGAGATGACATTGGAGTCCAGGGTCACCGCTCCGTTGCGGGCAAGCACCCGCCCGTTCACGGTGACGCCCGTGGTGAGGGTGATGCTGGTGAGGGCCAGGATTGACCCGGCAAACGCCGAGCCCGTACCCAAGGTGGCCGAGCTGCCGACCTGCCAGAAGACGTTGCAGGCAGAGGCGCCATTGACCAGCAGCACGCGACTGGCCGACGCGGTGATCAGCGTGGAGTCGCTCTGAAAGACAAAAACCGTGCCGGAACTGCCCTGCCCGTCCAGGGTGACTGTCCCGGTGAGCCCCAGGGTGACGCCGTGATAGACCCCGCCGAACAACGTCTGGCCGCCGAGATCGCCGACGACGGGAGTGGCCGGAGCCTGCGCGGCCGCGTTGTTGTAGGCATTGACCAGGTCGCTTTTCGCGCCCTGGGTGACGGCGTCACCGCCGTGGTTGGTGCCACCCACGGTCAGCGTGGAGGTGCCCGTGATGCTGGTCGTCGGGAAGCTCCCGATGTCGCCGGCCACCGACGTCGGTCCGGTGTTGGTGATGCCCGCACCGGCCAAGACGGAGAAGCTCCCCGCGGTGCCCAGCGGCACGCCGACCGCCGCAGCCTGGGCCGCGGGCGAGATCGCGAGCGCACCGGCCGCAAGCACCAGACCGGCCGCAACAGCCTGACTTGCTCTGCGGAAACTGACGAGTGCAGCGACCTGGGCCCTCATGGGCAGAGCCTTTGCTCGGTTGTCGGACGCGCCATGGCGCTGCGCGATCTCGCAAGATCCTGGCGAGAGGGAAAGCATCGCACAGTGACCATCGCGCTACGGAGTGATCTTCCTCAAGGCCTCTGCTCGGCCGCGCGCACGACGGCCGCGGCGAACCGATCCGCCGCGCCCTCGCTCGAGGCCAGGAACAGGAAGGGTTCAGTCAGTTCGAGTTCCAGCAGCAGCGGCCCGTCGGGACCGGGCAGCAGGTCGACGCGCGCGTAGAGCAGCCGCTCCCCCACGGCGGCCAGCACCTGCTGCGCGACGGCCCGTTCGGCGGCCGATGGCTCGCGCGGCCCGATGTCGTAGTCCTCGGGCTGGACGACGCCGGCCGCGGAAAGGATCGGCCCCTTGCGCGCCCCGTGGCTGTAGTCACCGCCCAGGAAGATCACCGAGGTCTCCTGGGCGGAGTCGACCCCGTCGAGATAGGGCTGCACCATCACGGTCTGCCCGGCTGCGAGCAGTCCGCTGACATGCCTCCGGGCCGCATCGTCCTGCCCAGGACCGAAGCGAGCGGCCCCGACGGCGCCGGCACTCACCGTGGGCTTGACGACGTACGTGCCTGACGGTGGCGTGAAGGACGCCGTGACGAACATCGTCGGTACAACCGGAACTCCCCGGTCGGCCAGTCCCGCGAGGTAACGCTTGTCGGTATTCCACCGCAGCACCGAGGCCGGGTTGGCCAGCCGCGCAACGGTGTCGGCCCAGGCCAGGAATTCCTCGCGGCGATCCACGTAGTCCCAGGCGGCCCGCACCACGACCAGGTCGTAGAACTGCCAGTCAGCACCGGAGTCCCAGGCCGGCTCAGCCACCGTGACCCCGAGCCGGGTGAGGGCCTCAACGAGCAGCGGCTGCTCGGGGTCGGCGACCGAGGAGCAGCCGACGAGCGCGACCCGCATCAGACGAGTTGGTCGACCGCGACCGCGAGAAAGAGCAGGCTGAGGTAGGTGATCGACCAGCGGAACAGCCGCATCGCCACAACATCCACGCCACGAGCCGCCCGGCGCTGCAGCAGGTGCGCCTCACGCAGAAAGACGGCGCCGAGGACCACCGCGGCAGCGCCATAGACGACGCCGGAGGCGCCCAGCAGAAGCAGCAGCGACGTGCCGACCATGGCGTAGGAGTAGACAATGATCCGCGTCGCCACAGCGGCGTCGGACGCGACCACCGGAAGCATCGGTACGCCGGCTGCGGCGTAGTCATCGCGATAGCGGATCGCCAGCGGCCAGTAGTGCGGCGGCGTCCAGAAGAAGATCACCAGGAAGAGCACGAGCGCTGGCCAGCGCAGGCTGTTGGTCACTGCAGACCAGCCGATGAGCACCGGCATGCAGCCGGCGGCCCCGCCCCAGACGATGTTCTGCGAGGTCCGCCGCTTGAGCAGCATCGTGTAGACGACGACGTAGAACGCGATGGCCACGAGCGCCAGCACGGCGGACAGCGCATTGGTCGTCAGGGCAAGCTCGACCGCAGCGAGCACGCCGAGGATCAGGCCGAAGATCAGCGCGTGCCGCGGCGGCACCGTGTGCCGTACGAGCGGACGCTCCGACGTCCGCCGCATGACGGCGTCGATGTCGCGGTCGTACCAGCAGTTGAGGGCGTTAGCGCTACCCGCGGCGAGCGAGCCACCGACCAACGTGACGAACACCAGCCACAGCGACGGCATCCCACGCTCAGCGAGGATCATCGTCGGCACGGTCGTGACCAACAGCAGCTCGATGATCCGCGGCTTCGTCAGCGCCACGTAAGCCAGGATCCGCCCGCGCATCGACAACGGCCCAGCCTCGACGGAGGCCGCAGCATCCACGGGATCTGCCAGCGTTGTCACCGGGCAACCTTACCGGCGCCGGGCACGTCGGACCCGCCGGGGATCAGCGGTCTAGGGTCGACGTCAGGATCTCGGCTCGAGGAAGAGGCAGCGCGGCGTGAGCAAGAGCACCACTTTGGACTGGACCGAGCTCGACCGGCGCTCGGTCGACGTCACCCGAGCGCTCGC
>JBKJLP010000171.1:0-10022 GCA_046596735.1 Mycobacteriales bacterium
GGCGCCACCGGCGCCAGTGCCTACAGCGGCTACAGCGGCGGCAGCTACGGCAGCGGCCTGAAGACCGTGTCGTACATCAACGGCGACAAGGGCGTGAACGCCGACGTCGACCCGAACAGCAGCTGCTTTAGCCCGGACCAGTACGACATGCAGCAGTTCAGCGATGCCGGCACGACCAACCGCAACGTCCACAATGACGCCTGCTTCCTGGACGACCGCGGCAACAAGGTCGGCAAGAACATCGGCGCGACCTTCCAGTCCAGCGGCACCGGCGTCATCTTCGCCTGCCCGGACCCGGACGGTGCTGGACCCGCGTTCTCTCGGCTGCGTGACCTGAACAACGACGGCCGCAACGACAGCTGATACCAGAGCAGCTATCAGGAGAAGGGGGTCGCTGGCGACTTCGAGTACCACGTCCGCGTCAACAACACCGGCACGGCTGGTGAGCAGAAGGTCATGTGGGGCATGGACCGCGATGGCGACGGCCGCATCGACGACTACCGCAGCGACTCGATCAGGGTCGACTGGTCGGCTGACGGCAAGGCTGGCAGTGAGCGCAGCTACAGCTGGTAGTCCCGCCACTCACTGGCTGACACGACGACCGCGGCGCGCTCGTGCGCTCCGCGGTCGTCATGAGTGCCGATAAGTTCGGTGACGTGGCGATGCGCATCTTCTCAATCTTCTTCTGGGCCTTTGTGGTGGCGAGCTCGATCCTGCTGTTTCCGGCCGCCGTACTGATCTGGGCTGTGACGGCGCCCTTTGGGCGCCGGCGGGTCCTGCTGCACCTGTACACCTGCTTCTGGGCGTCGCTCTACACCTGGCTCAACCCGCTGTGGCGCGTCGAGGTGCAAGGACGAGAGCACATCGAGCGCGGTGCGACGTACGTCATGGTCTCCAACCACCTCTCGCTGCTCGACATCCTGGTGCTGTTCCGGTTGTTCCGGCACTTCACCTGGGTCAGTAAGGCCGAGAATTTCCGGGTGCCGGTCGTCGGCTGGAACATGCGCCTGAACGCCTACATCCCGCTCAAGCGGGGTGATCGGGAGAGCGTCACCAAGATGCTGGCCACCGCTGAAGCGGATCTCAGGAACGGCACGTCAGTGATGCTGTTCCCCGAGGGGACGCGCTCCCGCGACGGCAAACTCAAGCCTTTCAAAGCCGGCGCCTTCGAGTTGGCTGTGCGCACGGGCCTGCCGGTGCTGCCGATTGCCGTCGGCGGGACGGGCGATGCCTTACCGGCACGGGGCTTCGTCCTGCGCGGCCGGCACGCCATCACCGTCACCGTCCTGCCACCCATCCCACCGGCAGGACACGATCCGGCCTCGCTACTGGAGCGGACGAGATCCGTGATCGCCGCCTCTCAGGCCCCGCACTCGCCGTGAGCCAGCAGGGCGTCGCGCTCGTCGTTCGTGTGCCCGCGTCGTACGGCTTCGGGCGTTAGAGGTACTGACCGATGGCCTGGTCCGCGGGCGGCTCGGCTTTGGCCTCGTCGGTCTGTTCATCGGCGAACGCCGTGGTCCCGCCGAACTTCTTCGCCAGCACCGGGCCGATGTGGTCGGTGATGGTGAACACAGCCCGGCAGGCATTGGCGAAGTCCACTGGCTCGATCCCTTCGCCGAGCATCTCCGACTCGACCAGCACCTGGTCCTTCACCCAGAAGATCCGGGCGAACTTGATCTGACTGTTCAGGGCATTGAGCTCCTTGAGCAGCGGAGCGGTGGCTTTGATGTCGCGTACGGCCACGGAGAAGACCTGCACCACCGGACTGCCCTCGCCCACGATGCGCACGTAGTAGAGGCAGCCTTGGTAACGGACCGGGTAGTCGCCGTCCGCATCCGGCGTCACCTGGGTCTGGCCGATGAGCCGTTCGAGCAGGCTCTCGACGTACGCCCGCACCATGTCTGCTCGCAACGCAACGCCTCCAGGCTCAATCCGTTGGACCTGCATGAGACCACGGCCCGAGCCCTCGCCTGAGGTCAACTGAGCGGGGTCTTCCACACCAGCCCGGGGAAACGGCCGAAGCCCCGGTCGCTGGTGACCCAGGTCGCTCGGTGTTCGATGGCGAGTGCCGCGAGGTAGGCATCGGGTACGACGTTGCCGCGGGCGCCCACGGTCCGGCACAGCGAGGCGAAGATCTCCCAGTGCCGTGGACCGGGTCGCAATGCCATCGCGGCTGGTGCCGACAAGACCGCTTCGCAGAAGGCCAGCGCGGACTCCGGCGGGGTGGGCTCGCGATAGACCCGATGGTGGGTGCAGACCCGTACGAACGACGCGAGCACCGCCTCGCTGATGCCCATCGGCTCAGGGCCGACGAGGTGCTGCTCGAGCCAGTCGCGGTGCGCAGCGTGGTCGGGACTCTCCGGGCGGTGCGCGTAGAGGAACACATTGACGTCAGCGAGCAGCACGGGCGCCGCTGTCCTCGTCCATCGTCGCCGTCAGTCCGTCCTTGTCCTCGAGGTCGACCCCGGGCTGCAGGCCACTGCCGCCGAAAGTCGGCAAGGAGACCGACCCTGGTGCTGCCGGCTGCGTGTTCAGGAGCAGGCGCAGCCCCTCGTCGACGAGCGAGCTGAGGGACAGCCCGCGTCGTACCGCGGAGACCTTCGCGTCCTCCAGCAGCTGATCGTCGATATTTACGGTCGTGCGCATGCTGCGCATCATAACGTCACTGCAACGCATCATGATGCGACGTGCCGGTGGCCCGATCCGCTCCCTTAACCGCATTTCCACAGCACTGGGATGCTGGGGATTGCACCCAAAGCGTCGGGACAGCGGGCCCGGCTCGGTGAGGAGTTACGGCAGCGGCGCGATCAGCGGGGGTGCACGCCGTAGCGCCAGCGCCGCAGGCCGAGCACACCAGCCAAGGACAGCAGGGCGATCACGGGGATCGAGATCGGCAGGCCGGTGGCCGGAAGGGGCCCGGTGGGGCGTGTGGCCGGGGTGACGCGGCTCGCTGTCGCGTTGGCCGACGTGGTGCGGTTAGCCAGGGCGACGTAGGGACGGCACGGCATGTTGCGCAGGCTCGGGCACGGCGGTTGCGCCGTCGGGACGCTGACGTCGGGGATGACCGGTAGGACGAGGCTCGACGGCATCGTCGGCGAGTGCGCGATCGACACCTGCGCTGTCCCCTTGGGCATGGTCTCGGTGAAGCCCCAGATGGGTTGACTCCCGTTCGGCGCAGCGATGGTGACGCGGATCTGGGTGCCGGCCCGGTAGGAGTGCCCCTGGTAGTAGAGCGGGATGACGACTGGCACAAAACTGTCGGCCGGCATCGGCGCGACGTCAGCCGCCTTCATGCTTGTGATCGGGTCGAGCAGCGTGCTGGGGCGCTTGAACAGGTTGTCCGTACCCGTCGACAGCTTGCGCCCGCTGGCCCGTTGCCAACCGTTCTGGACAAACGTCTCCTTCCCGTCCGCGGAGATCTCACTGATCGTTGCCTGCAGGTCGACGTCCGGCGTCGACGAGCGCACCCACAGGTAGACGCCACCGGCCCCGACGACCGTCGTGTTGGCCGTGAGGGGTGCGCTGACGTACGACACCGCGGTGCCGGCCGGGTTGGGCACCCAGTTCCACTTCCACTGCGCGGCGTTGCCCCACAGGCCCCCGCCCCCGGTGCCGCCGGTGAAGTTGTTGAAGGGCACCGCCTTGGCATCGGAGGTGTAGACATCCGCGCCGGCGCTGCCCGGCACGCCATCGGTGAGCGCACCGCTTGCGCCGAGGTACCACCGCTGAGCCGTGGTCCCCGGGACCGGGATGCTCGGGAACGACGCCTCATAGCCGGGGTAGGGATCGCCGGCGGTGAAGCGGCCGAGGGGTGACTTGCCGGCACCGTTGTCAAACAGCACCCGCACCGAGGGGAGCTTTTCGAACGCAGCGCGGGCCAGGTCCAGCGTCGGTTGGGCCTGGATCGGGTCGAGCGGGAGCGTGATCGGATTGTTCTGCGGAATGCCCATCGCCGCTTGAAAAACCACCGGCGCGGCAGCGGCGTTGATCGCGGCGTTTTGCAGCGGAGCCGTGTTAGCGACGTAGATCTGCAGGAAGTCGTACCAGCGGTTGTAGGTCTCCGGATCAATGGAGTCGATGTGCGCACCGTTGGTGAAGGTGAACCACTTCTTTGTGGTGCCCGTGAAGTGGGCGACCAGGCTCGGGCAGTGCCCACCGGTCTGCTCGTCCTGGAACTGACACGCCATGAACACCGGCACGTTGATCTTGTGGACGAACGTCACCGGGTCAAGCGGGTCAGCGATCGCTGGCCGGTAGTGGTCGTTTTCCCGGATCGTCTTCATCAGGTCCTGAGCCTGACCGTGCAGCGCTTGGTTGGCCTTGCAGGCGGTGTCGCCATTCTGGATGCGTGCGTAGGCCCAGTCCTGACCGGCCTTAGGCCCGGCCGGCTTGGCCTGCTCTTGGCGCTCCAGGGCCCAGGCCACCGCGAAACCGGTGTTGAGCACCCCGCCCGGATACAGCGTCGTGGCGGTGGCGTCGAGCACCGACAGCGGCGAGATCGCCGAAAGTGACGGTGGCTGAAGCGCCCCCGTGAACAGCTGGCTGATGCCGCCGTAGGAGATGCCCATCATCCCGACCTTGTGGCCCTTGACCCAGGGCTGCTTCGCGATCGTCTCGATAATGTCGTAGCCGTCGAGGTTCTGGAGCGGCTCGAAGAAGTTGAAGGCGCCGCCGGAACAGCCGGTCCCGCGCATGCTGATGTCGACGACGGCGAAGCCCATCACGTTGGCAATGGCAGCCAGGCCACTGACCGGGCCGGACTCGCGCGCGTAGCCGTAGCCGGAGTATTCGATCAGCGTCGGATACGGCTTGGCGTAGGCCGGTCCCGCTGGCAGGAGCACCTCGGGAGTGCCGAGCCCGGCCGGCTGCGTCGGCGGATGGACGGTGTAGGCAAGCTGGGTGCCGTCACGAGTCGTGAGGTAGCCGTAGCCGTGGTCGGGGATCTGCTGGTCGTACGTCGCTGTGCTCCACGGGGTGGCCGCCTCGGTGTGCACGGTGACGGGCGGCGACATGGTGGCGCCGACCTTGGCGCGGTATCCAGAGCCGGGCGTCACGTCGTAAAAGATCAGTCCGCCCTGGGCGTCGGCAGGCTTGCTGGCGACCTGGTCACCGGCCTGGTCGAGCAGGCTCACCGTGGCGCCGGGTGTGAGGCCGGTGAGATAGACCTGCCGGGCGCTGCCGGTGGCGGTGAAAGCCGGGTCCGCGGCGGACGAAGCCGCGACGCCCAGTCCGGAGGCGATGAGCGCCGCCACAAGCAGGAACCTGATCCGGACCCGACGGCTTCGCACAATATTCTCCTTGGTGGACTCAACCTGGCCACAGACTTCGCGGTAACTCCGGCGAATCCTCCCAGACCCGCCTTTTTGCGAGCAGCGGGGTCCTAGGGTGGCCCGATGATCGAGAAGCTCGTCCAGCAGTGGCACCGCGTCGTCGAGGGCGACGCTGAGTTGCTTCCCGACCTCCTCGCCGACGATGTCGTCTTCTATTCGCCGGTGGTCTTTACGCCGCAACGCGGCAAGGACATCACGCTGCTCTACCTGCAGGGGGCGGCTGCGGTGCTCAACGCTGGCGGGTTCACCTACACCAAGCAGGTGCTGGCCGGGGATACGGCCGTGCTCGAGTTCGAGACCACGGTGGAGGGCAAGCTCGTCAACGGGGTCGACATCATCACCGGCAACGCACAAGGTCAGATCGTCGAGTTCCGGGTGATGCTGCGACCGCTGCAGGCCATCAACCTCGTTCATCAGAAGATGGGCGAACTCCTGGCAGGAAAAGCAGATGCAACCGGCATCGTTCACCGCTGAGCTCTTCAGCTGGAAGGACGACGGATCCTGGTTCTTCGTCGCTTTACCGGAAGACCTCAGCGATCAGATCGCCGATGAGCAGCACGGACCGCGCACCGGGTTCGGTGCCGTGCCTGTCCAGGTCAACGTGGGGGAGACCACGTGGTCGACCTCGGTTTTCCCCGACAAGCAACGCGGCGTTTACATCCTGCCGGTGAAGAAACTCGTACGGGAACGCGAAGGGCTCGACCTCGGCACCCGGTTCGCGCTCACCGTCGAACTGCGTTAAGCGGACTCACATCTCCAGGCCGAGCCGCTCGGCGACCTCCATCGTCGCGGGGAAGTCGACCTCGCAGCCGAAGTCCGCGGCCATGGTGATCAGCTGCTCGGGGGAGGGCTCACCGGAGGCGAAGGACTTGAACAGTTCTTCCAGTCCAGCAGGGGAAATCACCTCAAGCAGGCGTACTTCCTCATCGCCGGCGTTCCAAAAGGTGTGCCACGCCGCGCGCGGCTTGATAAGCATCTGACCAGGCCCGGCTTCGAGCTCGACGCCGTCGCTGATCGCCCCCACGCGGCCGGCGATGACGAAGCTGAACTCGTCCTCTCGCGAGTGCCGATGCATCGGTGCGGCCAGGGTCCCAGGAGCGATCCGGTGCTCGACTACCGCAACGCGCTGTTCGGTCATCGAACCGTCGAGAAAGAAGAGGTCCTCGATGCCGCCCAGTCGCGACCGCTCGATGTCGTACTCGGTGACAACCTTGGCCGTGATCTGCTGCGTGCTCGTCATCTGCTTCTCCTGAGTCGGTGGAGTGCGGACGCTAGAGGTGATGCGGCGGCGCGAACATGCCACAAACGTGGTGTATCTCTGCGGCATCATCCAGGCGTAACGTCGCGCCGTGGTCACCATGGAGCGGGCGTACGACCGGGTGGCCCGGATGGCTATTGAGGCCAGCACGCTGCCTGGGCTCTGGGAGAAAGCCAGCGAGGTCATCAGCGAGGTGGTGCCGCACTACACGGCGCCGTGCTGGTACACCCTTGACCCCGCGTCCCTGCTGATCACCAGCCACTTCAACCCGTACATGCCTGAGCTCCCGCCGGAGGCGCTGACGCTCGAGATCTACGACGACGACGTGAATCGGTTAGCCGATGTCGCCCGCAGCCCGGAAGGGCTGTCGACACTGCACGACGCGACGGGTGGCGACCCGAGCAGCTCACCGCGGTGGCAGGCCAACATGGCGATGGGCGGCGATCAGGAGATGATCGCGGCGCTGCGCGATCGCGGCGGACAAGTGTGGGGGGCGCTCGGTCTTTACCGCGAGCCTGGTAAGCCGATGTTCGACGCGGCGGAGAAGCGCTTTGTCAGCTCGGTCGCGCCGTTGCTTGCCGAAGGAGCCCGAAGAGGCTTGCTGCTCGGTGAAGCGCAGGACCCAGACCGGCCCGATGCCCCTGGCTTAGTCGTCGTCAGCGATCAACGGGAGGTCGAGTCGATGACGGCGGGCACGGCCGAGCTTCTCGCGGACCTGCCTGATGGAGACCTCGACACGGGGCGCCTGCCCAGTGCGGTCGTCTCGGTCGCGGCGCGCACGTTGCGTTGCGCCGCGCCGGGCACGGTGTCGACGGAGCTCATGCAGTCCCGAGTCCTGTGCCGATCCGGCCGCTGGGTCGTGCTGCACGGTGCGATGCTCGGCGCGGTCGGGACGCGGCGGGTGGCGGTGATCGTCGAGCCGGCCCAGCCAGCGCGGATCGCTCCGCTGCTGATGGCCGCGTACGGCCTGACCGAGCGCGAACAGGAGGTGACCCGGTTGGTGCTGTGTGGCTACTCGACGACCGAGATCGCCGACGCGCTGGTGCTGTCACCTCATACCGTCCAGCAGCACCTCAAGGGCGTCTTCGACAAGACCGGCGTACGCAGCCGGCGGGATCTGACCGGGCAGGTCTTCTTTAGCCACTACGAGCCGCGACTGCGCGACAACGAGGCTCGCGTTCCGACCGGCCAGGCCCTGCGCGGCGGGCCTGCTCCGTTACGGCTTTAGCGGTCGTTGAGTGCGTCAGTGAGGAGAGCGACCAAGGCCTCGAGCTGGATATCGGTCGAGGACACCAGTTCCTCGTCCGAACCGTCCAGCGCACGCGCGGCCAGGCCTGCCTTGCTGTCGAGCAGTTCGGCAACCCGTGCGTCCATGGTCTGCGCGGCGATGATGCGCCACGCGGTGACCGGCTGATCCTGACCGATGCGGTGAACGCGGTCGATCGCCTGGGTCTGCTCGGCGTCCGTCCACGACAGCTCTGCCAGGACCACGTTGGACGACACCTGCAGGTTGATTCCGACGCCGGCGGCGGTCAGCGAGCAGACCGCCACAGCGACCGCCGGGTCGTTCGTGAAGGCGTCGATGTTGTTTTGGCGGACCGTACGCGTCTGGTCGCCGCGGATCGACGCGTAGCCAACACCCTGCTTCGCCAGGGTCTGCTCGGCCATGTCCATGACGTCGATGTGCTTGGCGAAGAACACCACCTTGCCGACGTTGTGCGACAGCTGCGCGGCGTAGTCGGCAGCGAGCACAGCCTTGGCCTGCCCGATGCGGCGCATCATGCTGAACACGTTGCCGGCGTCGTCGTCCTTGTCGCTGGCATCGCGGCGTTCCCACGTCGCCACCTGGCGGACGAGGGCGTGATCGATGCCCTCAACGACCGCGCCCGAGTCACGAGCGGCGAGTGCGCTTTCGTACCGCTTGACCAGCCGGCGGGCTAGGACCTTCTCGGCGTCGCGAATCGACCGGCCCAGCGAACCCTCGAGCTCGACCGGCAGGTCGGCGATCCGGCGGGCCGGGATGTCCTCAGCAACGTCAACCTTGCGCCGGCGCACGATCCCCTGGTCGATGACGGACCTACGCGCGGCCACACCGAAGCCGGCGTCCACCGGCGTGAGCCCGTTGCTCTCGAGCGCGTCCATGAGTTTGGGGCCGGGCTCCTTGTCGCCGATCCAGCCCAGGAACTCCCAGATGGCGAGGAAGTCCTCGATGTCATTGATCAGCGGCGTGCCGGTCAGCGCCATAAACAACGCACTGGCCGACCGCTCCCGGATCCGGGCCGAGAGCTGCAGGACGTGCTGGGAGCGCTGCGACTTCTTGTTCTTGATGAAGTGGGCTTCGTCCAACACCATCCCGCGGAAACCATGCGAGCCGAGCCAGCCAGCGTGGCGATCGAGGATGTCGTAATTGACGACCAGGATGTCGGAGAAGCCGTCGACCGTCTCGCCGTCGCCGTGCACGACGGTGGTGGTGCGCTTCGGCGTCCAGATGCCGGCCTCACGGGCCCAGTTGATCTTGACGACATTGGGCACGACGACGAGCAGCGGGTAGGCATGGGCAGCCTCCGCGGCGAGGAGGGCCTGCGCGGTCTTACCGAGCCCAGGTTCGTCGGCGAGCAGAAACGTGCGGTGCCCGTCGGCGGCGGCCTCGATGACCTCGGCTTGGTGCGGCATGAGTTCGCGGCCGCCGGGTGCCCACAGGGAGTCGGCTTCGGGCAGGCGCATGGAGGAGGAGACGCCGGGGCTGGCGTTTTCGAAGGCGCGCAGCAGCGGCTGCAGCAACTCCCAGCTGCCGAGCAATTGGGCGCGGGCCGGTCTCGCAACGACGGACTCGTAGTCGGGCGCGAGGAACGGGTTGGCGAGCTGGCGCGCGCGTACCGACTGTGGCACAGCCTGGCGCGGCAGCGGAGTGGCCGAGGTGTCTTGCGGTTCGGTGACGACAGCTGCGACGGGTGCGTCGACGCCGGCGAGGCGCTGCAATTGGGCGATGCGGTCGCGGGTGCCCTCGACCAAGGGCGCGTCCTCGGCGAGCAGCGACAACAGCGATCCGTCTCGCGGAGCAGTACGGGCGAGCAGGGTCGCCAGTTCGTCGATCCGCTTCTGCTGGGCAGCCGAACCGCCGGCCTGGACGCGGGTGCGTTCCTCGCGCAGCAGGAGGGTCACGGCCTGGAAGGTCGCCCGATCCGAGGCACGGAGCCGGTCGCGGCGAAGGGCGGCATCGACGTCGCGGATTGCCTCGCCGAGCACCGGCAGCAGTCCCTGCGGACGCCGGGCACGGCTCGGCTGGGACCGAGACGAGCGGTTACCGCTCGAGCCTCGCCGTCCGTCTGCTGCCAACGACCCCTCCGGTGCGAACGACCCGAAGGTCGCGTGGCGGGTGCGACGCGACAGCCGCCCAGAGGGGCGGAGTACGTGCTGGCCGCGGGAGGCGGCGG
>JBKJLP010000181.1:0-6517 GCA_046596735.1 Mycobacteriales bacterium
GGTGCGTCCCTGCCGGTCGGAGTGCTCGACCACCAGCAGCCCACCCGGTCGCAGCAGGCGGCGCGCGGCCTGCTCGACCCAGCGGATCACGTCGAGCCCGTCCGCCCCGGCGAACAGTGCGATCTCCGGGTCGTGGTCGACGACCTCGGGGTCCGGCAGGTGCCGTTCGTTCTCAGCGACGTAGGGCGGGTTGCTGGCCACCAGGTCGAACTGCCCGTCCATGCCCGGCAGGCAGCCCTCGACGCTGCCCAGGTGGAGCATCACCTCAGGGTCGCCGGCCTTGACCCGACTGGCGGCGTTGCGCCGAGTCCACTCCAGCGCCGCCGGATCCCGCTCGACCGCGTGCACGGTCGCACCGGGAACCTCGTTGGCGAGGGCGAAGGCGATGGTGCCGCTGCCGGTGCACAGATCGGCCAGCAACGGTGCGGTCCAGGCCTGCGCCGCCGCGGCATCGACGGCCCACTGCACGACAGACTCGGTCTCGGGCCTGGGTACGAACACGCCAGGCCCCACCTCGAGCTCCAGATAGCGAAACCCGACGCTGCCCGTGAGGTGCTGAAGCGGCTCGCGGGCGGCTCGGCGGGCGACCAAGGCGTCGAACGCGACCCGCTGAACGGCGTCGAAATCCTCGACGAGCAGGAGGTCGCTCGGCTTGGCCAGGCCGAGGACGTGCACGGCAAGTGCTCTGGCGTCGTGTTCTGGTGAGGCGACGCCAGCCTCGGCCAGGGCCGCGGTAGCGGCGCTCAGCAGCGCTCTCATGCCTCCGTCCCCGTCAGCTTGGCGGCGTTGTCGGCATCCACGAGCGACTGGATGACCGCGTCGAGGTCGCCGTCGAGCACCTGGCTCAAGTTGTTTGCCTTGTATCCTGTGCGGTGATCGGCAACCCGATTGCCCGGGTAGTTGTCGGTCCGCACCTTTCCGCTGCGGTCAACGGTGCGGATCTGGGCGCCGCGGACAGCGCTGTCCTTGGCCGCCTGCTCCTCAAGCGCTCGGGCGAGCAGTCGGGCCCGCAGCACGCGCATCGCCGCCTCGCGGTTTTGCAGCTGGCTCTTCTCGTTCTGCATCGACACGGTGACGCCCGTCGGGACGTGCGTGATGCGTACGACGGAGTCGGTGGTATTCACGCTCTGCCCACCTGGACCGCTCGAGCGGTAGACGTCGATGCGCAGGTCGTTCTGCTCGATGGTGACGTCGACCTCCTCAGCCTCAGGCAAGACCAAGACACCCGCCGCAGAGGTGTGGATGCGTCCCTGGGACTCGGTGACGGGAACCCGCTGGACGCGGTGGACGCCGCCCTCGTACTTGAGGCGACCGAAGACCGGGTTGGCCGGGTCGCGGCTCTTGACGGCGAGCGAGATGTCCTTGTAGCCGCCGAGCTCGCCCTCGGTGGCGCTGACCAACTCGGTCTTCCAGCCTTGCTGTTCGGCGTAGCGGGTGTACATCCGTACGAGATCGCCGGCGAACAGCGCCGACTCGTCCCCGCCCTCGCCCGCCTTGACCTCCAAGATCACGTCCTTGGCATCGGCCGGGTCCTTGGGGATAAGCAACTCGCGGATCCGGGCATCGAGCTCGTCGATCCGCCTTTCGCTGGCTGCGGCCTCGTCGTGCATCTCGAGCTCACGGGCGGCTTCGAGGTCGCCGGTTGCCGCCTCCTGTTCGCGGATCGCGGCGACGAGCGGCCCGAGCTCGGCGTAGCGCCGGCCGAGCTCGCGCGCCGCGCCCTGATCGGCGTGAATCGAGGGATCGGCGAGCTGCGCCTCGAGATCGGCGTACTCCGCCAGGGCGTTGTCGATCGGGTTACCGATCTGCTCGCCTGCCATTGCGGATCCCCTCGACTGGTGCGGACATGACAGCGGCGCCCGTGCGCTGCCATGGAGGGCAGCAGCTCGGGCGCCGCGGCGTCGCTACTTCTGGCGCTTGCCGAAGCGCTGCTCGAAGCGCGCCACCCGACCGCCGGTGTCGAGGATCTTCTGCTTGCCTGTGTAGAAGGGGTGGCACTGGCTGCACACGTCGGCGGAGATCTTGCCGTCGGTCTTGGTGCTCTTCGTCGTGAAGGTGTTGCCGCAGGTGCAGGTCACCGTCGTCTCGACGTACGTGGGGTGGATATCGGCCTTCATGTGCTGTGGTGCTCCTCGGGTAGGTGGCCGCCGGGTCGCCTGCGTGCTGCGGGAACCGGTGCCGGAAGGTTCCAGTGTGCCAGAGCGGGTGGAGCAGAGCCACAACAGCAAGCTCGGGTCCGTGCTTCCCGCTAGTCCTGCGGGGTCGTCTTCTGGATCTGCATGAGGAACTCGACATTGGTGCGCGTCGCCTTCATCTTGTCCAGGAGCAACTCAAGGCTGGCGCCGGTGTCCAGGGCGTGCAGCACCCGTCGCAACTGCAGCACGATCCGAAGTTCCTCCGGGGCGAGCAGGAGCTCTTCTTTGCGCGTGCCGGAGGCGTCGACGTCGATGGCCGGGAAGATCCGCTTGTCCGCGAGGCGCCGGTCGAGCTTGAGCTCGGCGTTGCCGGTCCCCTTGAACTCCTCGAAGATCACCGTGTCCATCGTGGACCCGGTCTCGACCAGCGCGGTGGCGAAGATGGTCAGCGAGCCGCCGTCCTCGATGTTGCGGGCCGCACCCAGGAAACGCTTGGGCGGGTAGAGCGCCGCCGAGTCGACACCGCCGGTGAGGATGCGCCCGGACGCCGGGGCACCCAGGTTGTAGGCGCGGCCGAGTCGGGTGATCGAGTCAAGCAGCACCACAACGTCGTGACCGAGTTCGACCAGGCGCTTGGCCCGCTCGATGCTCAGCTCGGCGACCGTGATGTGGTCCTGCGGCGGCCGGTCGAAGGTAGAGGCGATGACCTCGCCCTTCACCGAGCGCTGCATGTCGGTGACCTCTTCGGGCCGCTCGTCGACCAGCACGACCATCAGGTGGCACTCGGGGTTGTTGGTGGTGATCGCATTGGCGATGGCCTGCATCACCATCGTCTTACCGGCCTTAGGCGGGCTCACGATCAGGGCGCGCTGGCCCTTGCCGATCGGGACGACGAGGTCGATGACCCGGGTCGTCAGGATGTCCGGCGTGGTCTCCAGCCGGAGCCGCTCCTGAGGGTAGAGCGGGGTCAGCTTGGTGAAGTCGGGCCGTGACTTGGCCTCCTCCGGCGTCATCCCGTTGATCTCGTCGAGGCGGACAAGTGCGTTGTACTTGTCCTTGCGCTCGCCCTCACGCTGCTGACGGACAGCACCGGTCACCGCGTCGCCGCGACGCAAGCCGTACTTGCGCACCTGCGACAGCGAGACGTACACGTCGTTGGGGCCGGTCAGGTAGCCCGTCGTACGGATGAACCCGTAGTTGTCGAGGATGTCGAGGATGCCGCCGACGGGGATCAGGACGTCGTCGTCGCTGACCACCGGGTCACTGTCGCTGCCGAAGCGGTCGTTGCCGGGGCGGCCGTTGCGGTTGCGGTTGCGGCCACGCTCACGAAAGCGACCGCGCCGGTTGCCAAACTCATCCTCGTCGTCGCGTCCCTGCGCGGACGGCTGGGCCTGCTGGCCCTGCTGGCCCTGCTGGCGCTCGGGGGAACCGTTCTGCCGGTCGCGCTGAGGTCGGTCGCCGCGCGCGTTGCGGTCACCCTGCTGGCGGTTCTGACCGTCGGACTGGCCGTCAGACTGGCCGTCGCCGGCACCGTCCGCACCGTCGCCGGCCTGCTGGGCCAGTCGCTCCTGACGACGCGCCTCGCGCTCCAGGAAACGCTCGCGACCTCGGTCGACCCGCTCCGGACGCTCGGAGTCGCCAACGTCGCCACTGGCACTGGTGTCCTCGTCGGTACGGGCCGGCGCCTCGGTGGGCGCGGGCGCCTCGGTGGATGACGGCTCCTTCGCCGAGGCAGCTGACCCGTTGGCGTTGGCGCTGCCGCCGGCCTGCTTGGCCTGGATGGCCTCGATCAGCGGGCCCTTGCGGAGCCGCCCAATCCCGCTGATGCCCAGCTCGCCAGCCAAGGCCTGCAACTCGGGCAGCACCATCGCGGCGAGGTTGCCGCCGGTGGACGCGATAGTGGCAGGACGTGCGCTGGCGGAATCCGCACTCGCGCCGCTGGTGGCCCGGCGACGAACGCGCGGCGCTGGCTCGGCCGGAGCGGGAGACGCATCCTGGGAGGCGCCGCCGGCGAGCAGGTCAGTGGTGTCGGTCAAGGAGGGTCCTCCCGGTGGGCCGCCGGCCGCGGGGTGCGACGGGGCGGACGTGAAGGCACAGGACCGGGCGGACCGCACGGAGAACCGAGCGGGCGGGAGGAGGGCCGGAGCGGTTCAATCTGGCGAGCAGATCGGGACGCTCCCGGGCAAACGCACGGTGCCCGGTCTGGGCGACTGGTGCGAGGGCAGCCTATCCGCTGCACACGGTCCGTTACAACAGCGGTTGGGCCGGCGCGTCGGCGCGACCCTCAGCGCGATCCGCGGTCGGCTGGGGCGACCCGCCCGCCCAGCAGATCCACAGACAGCACCTGGGCGGTCCAACCCGTCGGCACGGCCGCGCAGACCCGGTCCACGGCAGCACCGTTGCTCAGGGTCAGCACGGTCGGCCCAGCGCCGGAGATGACCGCGGCGACGCCGTCCGCCCGCAACACATCGACGAGCGCGGCCGACTCAGGCATCGCCCCGGCCCGGTACGGCTGGTGTAGCCAGTCCCGCGTCGCGTCGAGCAGCAAGGCCGGATCCGTGGTCAGGGCGTGCGCGAGCAGCGCCGCTCGACCCGCGTTGGCAGCGGCGTCCGCGAAGGGCACGGTGTCGGGCAGCAAGCCTCGCGTGGCCTTGGTGGAACTGCGCGTCGGAGGCACCAAGGCGACGGGGACCAGGTCGGCGTGGGTATCCAAGCGCAGGACACGGACCGGAGTCCCCCAGGCGAGCGTGAGCCCACCGCGCAGGCACGCGGCGACGTTGTCGGGATGGCCTTCGAGTTCGTCGGCAAGCACCAACAGGGCATCGTCATCGAGGATCTGCTCGCCGTCGACGACAAGGGCCCTGGCCGCAAGAAGGGCTGCGCAGATCGCTGCTGAGGATGACCCCAGACCTCGCGAGTGCGGGATGCGGTTGAGACAGTGGACGTCGAGTCCCGACGGCTGACCGCCGAGCCGGTCGAAGGCCACCCGGAGCGCCTTGACAAGGAAGTGCCGCTCACCGCGCGGCAGCTCACCAGCTCCTTCGCCCTCGACCTGGACGGCGACCCCGGTCGAGACGAAGCGCACCTGAACGTCGTCGTACAACGACAGGGCGAGGCCAGCTGCGTCAAAGCCCGGACCGAGATTGGCGCTGGTGGCCGGGACGCGTACGTGCACGGCGCCATCGCGGAACGTCGGCACGTCAGGCCAGACCGAGCGCCGCCGCTGCCGCCTCGGCGGAGTTGGCGACGGTCACCGGCTTGGGTGCCCCCGCGATGGCCCAGTCCGGGTCCTTCAACCCGTTGCCCGTCACCGTGCAGACGACCCGCTCGCCGGGTTTGACCAATCCGGCGGCGTGGGCCTGCAGCAGTCCGGCCACGCTGGCCGCGGACGCGGGCTCGACGAACACACCCTCCCGCTGCGCCAGCAGCCGATACGCCGAAAGAATCTGTCGGTCGGTCACCGCCTGGATATCGCCGCCGGACTCGTCGCGGGCTGCGATGGCCTGCTGCCACGACGCGGGGTTGCCGATGCGGATCGCGGTGGCAATTGTCTGCGGGGCCGCTACCGGCGAGCCGATGACAATGGGCGCAGCACCGGCGGCCTGGAAGCCCAGCATCCGCGGCGCGGTCGCCAGCTCGGTGTAGCCCTTCCAGTACGCCGAGATGTTGCCGGCGTTGCCGACCGGCAGCACGTGCACGTCAGGGGCGTCGCCGAGCAGGTCGACGATCTCGAAGGCCGCGGTCTTCTGGCCCTCGAGGCGGAACGGGTTGACCGAGTTGACCAGCGCCACGGGGAACTTCTCGGCGAGCTCGCGGGAGATCCGCAGGCAGTCGTCGAAGTTGCCTCGGACCATGATCACCTGGGCGCCGTGCACGACCGCCTGCGCCATCTTGCCGGCGGAGATCTTGCCCTGCGGAACCAGCACGAGCGGCTTGACCTTGGCGCGAGCAGCGTAGGCCGCCATCGACGCGCTCGTGTTGCCGGTCGAGGCGCACACGACAGCCTTCGCGCCCTCACCGACAGCGACCGAGAGCGCGACCGTCATGCCGCGGTCCTTGAAGGAACCGGTCGGGTTGGAGCCCTCGACCTTGATCCAGACGTCGGCGCCGGTCAGCTCCGAGAGCCACGGGCTGTCCACCAGCGGCGTGCCGCCCTCACGCAGGGTGAAGGTCGGGGTGCCCTCGGGCAACGGCAGCCAGTCGCGGTACTCCTCGATGACCCCGCGCCACTGTGGGGCGCCTGTCCTACTCATTGGCGTCTCCCTCGACCCGCATCACCGAGGTCACCTGGCGGACCTCGCTCATCTCGCGCAGCGCGGCGACCGTCGCCGACAGCGCCTCGTCGGTGGCCCGGTGGGACACCACGACCAGCTGTGCGTCCT
>JBKJLP010000362.1:0-3450 GCA_046596735.1 Mycobacteriales bacterium
GCACCCTTCTTCGAGGACCCCCGTGACCGTGCCCGTCGTCCTCATCGCCGAGGAGCTCGCCCCTTCCGTCCTGGCCGTGCTCGGGACAGACTTCGACATCCGACACATCGACGGCGCTGACCGCTCGCTGCTGCTGCCAGCATTGGCCGAGGCCGACGCGGTGCTGATCCGCAGCGCCACGATCCTTGACGCCGAAGCGCTGGCGGCGGCCCCCCGGCTCAAGGTGATTGCCCGCGCCGGCATTGGCCTGGACAACGTCGACATCCCGGCCGCCACCGCCCGCGGCGTCATGGTCGTCAACGCACCGCAGTCCAACATCGTCAGCGCCGCAGAGCAGGCGGTCGCCTTGCTGCTCGCCTGCGCACGCAACATCGCACCGGCCAACGCAGCATTGAAGGCCGGCAAGTGGCAGCGGTCGCAGTGGACCGGGGTCGAGGTCGCCGACAAGACGGTCGGCGTCGTCGGACTGGGGCGGATCGGCGTGTTGTTCGCTCAGCGGATGTCGGCCTTCGGCACCCGGCTCATCGCGTACGACCCCTACATCCAGGCGGCACGCGCGGCCCAGATCGGCGTCCGGCTGGTCAGCCTCGAGGAGTTGCTGCGCGAGAGCGACTTCATCTCGATCCACCTGCCCAAGACCCCCGAGACGGTCGGGCTCATCGGCGAACGCGAGCTGGCGACCTGCAAGCCCAGCGTCCGAATCATCAACGCCGCACGCGGTGGGCTGGTCGACGAGCACGCGCTCGCCCAGGCGATTAAGGCAGGCCAGGTTGCGGGCGCAGGCATCGACGTCTTTGAGACCGAGCCCTGCACGGACTCGCCCCTGTTCGCGTTTGACAGCGTTGTCGTCACCCCTCACCTCGGGGCCTCCACCGAAGAGGCTCAGGACAAGGCCGGGATCGCCGTAGCGCGCTCGGTGCGACTGGCGCTGGAAGGCGACTTCGTGCCGGACGCGGTCAACGTGCAGGCCGGGGGAGCGGTCGTTCCCGAGTTGCGCCCGGCGCTTCCGCTGGTGGAGAAGCTCGGGCGGGTCTTCACGGCGCTGGCCGGTGCGCTGGCGGCCACGGTGCAGGTTGAGGTGCGCGGTGAGATCGCCCGGCACGACGCCTCCGTACTGCAACTCGCGGCGTTGAAGGGCCTGTTCGCCGACGTGGTCGAGGAGGCGGTGACGTTCGTCAACGCTCCCGCGCTGGCGGCTGAGCGGGGCCTGGGGATCAGCCTGCTCACCGACGAGGAAAGCCCGGACTATCGCAACCTGCTCACCCTGCGCGGCGTGTTGCCCACGGGGGAGGAGGTCTCCGTCTCGGGGACGCTGTCCGGCACTCGGCAGATCGAGAAGCTGACCGAGATCGACGGCTTCGACGTCGACCTCCTCGCCGCGGAGCACCTGCTGTTCCTGCGCTACGCCGACATGCCGGGCATCGTCGGCCGGGTGGGCGCTGCGCTCGGCGACGCTGGCGTCAACATCGCCGGCGCGCAAGTCAGCCGCACCTCGCAGGGCGGCGACGCCCTGATGGCGATCACCGTGGACAGCGCCGTAGCCGGCGACGTCCTCGAACAGATCGCGGCGGCGATCGGCGCGACGTCGGCGCGGTCCGTCGACCTGGTCTGACATGCCCAGCTTTGCGTCGTACGACGGCACGCAGCTTGCGTGGACCGAGGTCGGCAGCGGGCCACCGCTCGTCTGCCTGCCCGGCGGTCCGGCGCGGGCGGCTGAATACCTCGAAGACCTCGGTGGTCTGGACGCCGAACGCACCCTGATCCGGGTGGACAGCCGGGCCACCGGGCGCAGTGAGGTCCCCAGTGACCCGGGCTCCTTGCGGTTCGACCGCCTGGCCGACGACGTCGAGGCGTTGCGGGTGCACCTCGGCCTTGAGCACCTTGATCTGCTTGCCCACTCGGCTGGCTGCCTCGTCGCGCAGGTGTGGGCAGCAGCTCACCCCGGCCGCGTCGGCTGCCTGGTGTTGGTCACGCCGACCGACCGGCTACAGGGCGGGACCCGCAGCGACGTCGCGGCGATCCGGCAGAGCCGCGCGGCTGAACCGTGGTACGCCGACGCCGCAGAAGCCGCCGAGGCGATGGCCGTTGCGCCTCCTGCGCAGCAGCAGTCCCTCGTCCGCGCCACCCGTCCGTTCTTCTACGGCCGTTGGGACGAGCGCACGCAAACTCATGCCGCGACGGCTGATCGGCAGAGCAGCAAGCGCGCCGAGTTGGGCTTCGCGGTAGGCGCCGAGGAGGTTGACGTCCCGGCGATCCTGCGTGCGCTGGGCGAGGTTGCGGCGCCGGTGTTGGTGGTGGGTGGTGAGCGCGACGCGATGACCGGCGTCGCCGCGGTCCACGCCGTGGCTGACTGCTTCCCACAGGCCCGCGCCGAGGTGCTTGCGGGCGCCGGTCACTTTCCCTGGGTCGACGAGCCAGCAGCCTTCGCTGCGCTCGTGGGGGACTTCCTGCGCGAGGGCTGAGGTGTGGCGATCGGCCCGGGTTAGGCTGACGGCATGGCGAGCCTGCTGCTTAGCGGCCGCGACGGGGTCTGAGCCAGGCCGGCTCCCCGTCGCGGGATCCCGTGCTGGCCGTCGTCCCCTCCCCTACGGAGCCCCGCAGTGACCACCCCCGCACCCCGCCCGATGCCTTTCCACCGCTACGCCGCGTTCCCGGCGGTGGACCTCGACGACCGAACCTGGCCGCAGCAGGTCACAGCCGCAGCGCCTCAGTGGTGCAGCGTCGACCTGCGCGATGGCAATCAGGCACTCATCGATCCGATGGACGGCCCTCGCAAACTGCAGATGTTCGATCTCCTCGTACGTATGGGGTACAAGGAGATCGAGGTCGGGTTTCCAGCTGCGAGCAGCACCGACTTCGACTTCATCCGTCACCTCGTTGAGCAGGATCTCGTCCCGCCGGACGTGACGATTCAGGTCCTGACGCAGGCTCGTGAGGAGCTCATCGAGCGGACCGTGCAGTCACTCGTGGGGCTGCGCGGAACGGCGCTGATCCACCTCTACAACTCGACCTCAACGCTGCAGCGCCGAGTCGTCTTCGACCTGGACCGCGACGGCATCAAGGACATCGCGGTGCAGGGCGCGCAGTGGTGCAAGAAGTACGCAGAGCAACTTTTGGACGGCACCACGGTGCGCTGGCAGTACAGCCCCGAGTCCTTCACCGGCACCGAGCTCGACTACGCGCTCGAGGTCTGCGAAGCAGTCATGGACGTGTGGGAGCCGACGCCCGAGCAGCCGATCGTGCTCAACCTGCCGGCCACGGTGGAGATGTCGACCCCCAATGTTTACGCCGATCAGGTGGAGTGGTTCAGCCGTCACCTCGGCGACCGGCGCAGCAGCGTCATCCTCAGCCTGCACCCGCACAACAACCGCGGTACCGCAGTCGCTGCAGCCGAACTCGGCGTGATGGCCGGCGCCGACCGCGTCGAGGGCTGTCTTTTCGGCAACGGCG
>JBKJLP010000372.1:0-2860 GCA_046596735.1 Mycobacteriales bacterium
TCCAGTCGTAGCAAGCGCGCAGCACTCCCTTGGGCAGCGCTTCGGTGCCTGAGGTCCAGCAGAGCGTGGCGCACGCGCCTGCGTCGCGGACCAAGCCTTCGAGGTGCACCTCCAGCAGCCCCGCCTGCACGGGGGCAGGGGGAGTCTGCGGCCCGCCGAGTGCGAGCACACCGGCCGGGACGTCATCACCCCAGGCAAGGACCGCACGCACTCCCGGTAGCTCTCCTCGGAGGGCCTGGATCTCCGCGGCTGGACGGCGGTCGGCGATCCGCGTCGAGGTGAGCACTGCCCGCGGCTCGGCGAGTCGGCCGACGAGTCCGAGCTCGTGCTCGCGAAAGGCGACGGGCAACGGCATGGTGACCGCACCGATGCGGTGCAGCGCGAGATAGCTGCAGACGAGCTCGACGCTGTTGGGCAGCTGTACGGCAACCACGTCGTCGACCTGCACGCCGGCGGTGAGCAGGGCGCTGGCGAGCTGGTCGACCTGGTGGTCGAGCTCGGCCCAGGTCCAGCGCTGGGGCTCGCCATCGGTCAGCGTGGAGCGATTCAGCGGGTCGATCACCGCCACGACGTCGGGACGCGCCGCGACCTGGCTGCGCAACAATCCGTCCCAGGTCTCGTCGGTCCACCAGCCCGCCGCGGTGTAGTCCGCGACGCGCGCAGCGGGGTGCATCTCCATGTCGCTCCTGTCGTGACCGGAGCCCCGAACTTACTCCGATAAGCGAAGCACCTGTCAAGAGCCGCCCGGTCGTTGCCAGCGCACGCCGGTGCGAGAGATCAGCTCGCCGCATCGGTCGCAGGCCAGTCGTGGAGCAAATCGCTGGCCGCACGGTGTGTGGGTCACGACCAGCGCCGGGTCGTCCGCGTCGCCGAACCATCGTTCGGCCCACGCCACGAGATGCATCGTGACGGGAAACAGGTCGAGCCCCTTGCTGGTCAGGCGGTACTCCGCGTGCCCCCCGCCGCGCGGTGAGCGGCGGTCAAGAACTCCCCGACGCACCAGCCTCCGGAGCCGGTCGGTCAGCAGGCTGGGAGAGACCTCGAGCGCCCTCTCGAAGTCACCGAACCGCCGCACGCCGGTCAGCGCCAGGGCGACGATGAGAGCGGCCGGCGCGTCACCAATGACCGCCATCGTCTCGGGGAACAGCAGCGTCGCGTCGCTGGGCTCGTGGCTCGTGGACGAGCGCCGCCGTCGCAGATGGGCCTCCGACACGAACTCCTGCGCGCGTGATCGCACCTCCACCGTGGTGTCCCGCGCCGTCGTCGGCTGTCCGCAGGCGCCGCACGCGAGCGAAAGGGTCGTGGTGGCACCGCACGTGAGGTGCACCAGCTCCGGCTGGCTGAGTCGAGACGACTCCACCCACCTGCGCTCCCAGGCCCACATCGCCAACAAGACGCCGAAGGCGTCTAACCCACTCTCGGTAAGCCGATACTCGACGTGAGCGGCCTTGATCGGACGGCGCTCGAGGACGCCGGCGGCGACCAGATCGGCCAGTCGACTCGCCAGGACGGCGTCGGAGATGCCCAGCGCAGACCATTCGGAGAAGCGGCGCCGGCCCAGCAAGAACGCGTCGCGCAGCAGCAGTAGCGTCCAGCGGTCGCCGAGGAGCTGCAACGCGGTACCGAGCGAATGGCGCGGTGGCGCGGTGGTCATCGCGTCATCCAATCACCGGATCGGCTTGACAGGGCCAGACTCTGTTTGTTGTAGTAAATGACCAAGGCTTGTTGTCATGGAGGAGGTCCGCATGTCCACCACCACGCCCGTCGGTCAGGGGCTGTCGGCCACCTCGCTGGAGCTCGGTGCGGGTCCGTTGCCCGACAACCCGTACCTGGCCACGCTGTACGCCCCGGTCCACGAAGAGCGGGTGGTGGAGCACGAGCAGATGCAGATCGAGGGCGAGTTGCCGGTCGACCTGCAGGGCGTCTACTTCCGCAACGGGCCCAATCCGCAGTTCGAGCCGAAGGGGCGCTACCACTGGTTCGACGGCGACGGGATGATCCACGCCGTCCGGTTCGACGGTGGTCGGGCGACCTACCGCAACGCCTGGGTGCGGACCGAGGCGTTCGGCACGGAGGGCACCGCAGGCGAGGCCGTCTGGAACGGCTTGCTCGAGTCACGGCTGGCCAACCCGGCCGACGCACCGGAGAAGGACTCGGCCAACACCGACGTCATCGTCCACAACGGCCAGCTGACGGCGCTGTGGTACCGCTGCGGCGCGCCCTACGCACTCGACCCACGCACCCTGACGACGCTGGGAGCGGACGGCTTCGGCGCCGGCTTCCACGGCACGGTGTCCGCCCATGCCAAGGTCGACGAACGCACCGAGGAGGTGTGCTTCTTCGACTACGGCGACACGCTTCCCTACCTGCGCTACGGCGTGCTCGGACCGAACGGCTCGGTGGCGCACCTGATCGACGTCGAGCTGCCCGGCCCGCGGCTGCCGCACGACATGGCGATCACCGCCAACCACTCGATCCTGATGGACCTACCGCTGGTCAACGACCCCGCCGCGGCGGCGGCTGGGCGGTATCGGGTGAGCTTCCAGCGCGACCTGCCGAGCCGGTTCGGGATCCTGCCTCGTCATGGCGACGCCGCCTCGGTGCGGTGGTTCGAAGCGGACCCGACCTACATCTACCACTCGGTCAACGCGTGGGAGGACGGCGACGAGATCGTGATGGTCGCCTGCCGGATCACCGACATCGCACCTCGGCTGCCGATGGAGGGACCGCTCGGCGGCATGCTCGCCTCGTTGCGGCCCGACGCTGTGACCTACCGCTACCGGTTCAACCTGGTGACGGGGGCGACGATCGAGGAGCCGCTCGACGAGGTCTCCACGGAGTTCCCCGCGATCAACCAGGC
>JBKJLP010000383.1:0-4942 GCA_046596735.1 Mycobacteriales bacterium
CTCGGACTGCTCAGCGTGCTGGACCCCGAGGACTCGCGCGTGGTCGCCGGCCGTCGCGCCCTGGCCAACGCCCTGTTCTGATCTGAGCCGCTCAGACTGACGCGCGCTGCATCGACCGCTGGGCCGACACGGCCAGCGCTGCCGCAGCGGTCGGGATCTCCACACCACGCGATGCGAGCAGTTGCTCGACCGCCTCGCGGCTGACCTCCCACGTCGCACTGGAGGCATGGGGCCGGTAACCCATGGCCTCGTTGATCGCGAGCATGGCGGCGTTGGAGTCGGCGTTGCCGGTGACGACGCACTCCACCTCGGGTGATTCAGCAAGAAGTCGGAGCGTCAGCGTCGCCTTCAGTAGTCGACCGAACCCGTGACCGCGATGGGCCGGTACGACGCCGGTGATGCCCACGTAGGCCTTCTTGCGGTCGTCGGGGGAGAAGTACAGGTTGTGCACTCCAACCAGGGCCCCGCTGGCGCAGTGCCGCACGAGCAGGTTCCACTCGCGCGCCCCCACTTGCTCGCGCTGAGCCTCTCCCTCGCGTAGCTGCGCGACCGTGTAGGTGAAGTCATTGACCTTGAGGTCGTCACGAGGCGCGGTGTTCATCACCAACACGAGAGCGACATACCGCTCGGCCAGTTCCTGCGGCACCGGCCCGTCGAAGGCAACCAGTTCGTAGGCGTCTTGCGCACCGGCGCGCACCCAGTTACCCAGGAGCTCGGGATCGACGTCGGCGATCAGCAGTCGGTTCTCGTGCTCCCGGGTCTTGATCTGCGCGCCCAGGGCCGCGGCGATCTGGTCCCCGGCGGGCAATCGGCTGTCTGTGTGGATCAGCAGTCGGGTGTGATCGAGGGCCTGGCTAAAGGCGGTCTGCCAGGCAAGCAGGGCGGTTCCGACGCCCTTGCTGCGGTGTCCAGCCCGGACACTGACCCCGAGGCCGCCTACTTCCGGATTGTCATCGTGCTCCCAGTCCTTGTAGACCGAGGTCGCTCCGACGAGCAAACCGTTGCCGTCGCGGGCGCGGACGCGCCACAGCCCGAGCCGGGCAGGCATGGCCCGGGTCGCCGCCACGCTCGTCGCCAGCTCCACGGCGGGCTCTTCGGGGTAGAACTCCGCGCGCAGGTCGTTGCTCAGGTCAACGCCTTCGGCGATCTCCTCATCGGAGGAGTCACGAGGATCGGAGACGACAAACGTGTAACCGGTGACAAGCGTCATACGTCGGACGCTAGAACGGGTGTCCAGTGAGTTGTTGGGCTCAGTCGACGAGGGCTGCGTAGACGAGAGAACGCAGTTCCGTACGGATCGGGTACGTGCTCGACGGCAGCAATTGGCTGTAGAACGCGGCAGTGATCTGCTCGGCCGGGTCGACCCAGAACGCGGTGCTGGCCGCCCCACCCCAGGTGAACTCGCCGACGGTCGCCGGCACTTTGTAGGCGATCGGGTCGACCAGCACGCCGAAGCCGAGTCCAAAGCCCATCCCGTCGTACGCCGTCTCGGCAAACTGGCCGCGGGCCAGGGAGGTCAACAGCGCACCGTCGGGCAAGTGATTGCGGGCCATGTAGTCGAGCGTTCGGCTGCCGAGCAGGCGGGTGCCGTCAAGTGAGCCGCGGCCCAGCAGCATGCGGGTGAAGCGGTCGTAGTCGTGCGCTGTCGACACCAGGCCGCCGCCACCGCCAAACCAGCTCGGCGGGCGCAGGGCACCCTTGCCGATCGTGTCGTAGCGGAACGCCTCGCCCGTGCCGGGCATGGGTGCGTAGAGCGCAGCCAGCCGGCTGGCGTCCTGGGCCCACCAGTCGGTGTCATCCATACCGAGCGGGTCGAGGACGCGTTCGCGGAAGACCACGTCCAACGGCTTGCCGGTCAAGACCTCGATCAGCCGACCGAGCACGTCGGTAGCCACCGAGTAGTTCCAGGACGTGCCCGGCTCGAACATCAGCGGCATCCCGGCCCACAGATCGCACAGACCGGCGAGGTCTAACCCTGCGGGTTGTGCGAAGTCCGAACCAGCCAGGCGGTACATCTCGTCGACGGCGTTGTCCTTCATGAACCCGTACGTCAGTCCGGCGGTGTGGGTCATGAGGTGCCAGATGCGGATCGGTTCGGTGGCAGGCACGGTCGTGGGCTTGTCGGCGGTGCCGCTGCGGTAGACGCGCATGTCAGCGAAGGCCGGCAGGTAACCGCCCAGCTCATCGGTGAGGGCGAAGGCGCCCTCCTCAAACAACTGCATCGCGATCACCGTGGTGATGGGCTTGGTCATCGAGTAGATCCGCCAGACGGTGTCCTGCTCGACGGGCAGGGCCGCCTCGCGGTCACGCATCCCGTAGGTGGAGGAGTGCACCCGCTTGCCATGTCGGCTCAAGACGATCTGCCAGCCGGCCAAGCGGCCGTCATCGACGTAGTGGGCAAAGTGCTTGTCGATGCGACTGAGGCGCGTTGCGTCGAACCCGACTTCGGCCGGCTCGACTTCGATGTCCACGTTATTGCCCATGCGCGCACACTAGGTCGATGGTCATGATGAGCATGAGCCGGGCCCTGACCTGGCTCGCAGAGCAGGATCCAGACCGGCCGTCGGTGTCGGACGCACATGGCGCGCTCACCCGACGCGAACTCGACGTAGCCAGCAACAGGTTGGCCAGGGCGTACGCAGCTCTCGGGGTGGGCCAGGACGACCTTGTGACGATCGGGCTGCCCAACGGTGTGGAGTTCTACCTCGCCTGTGCCGCAGTGTGGAAGCTCGGCGCCACCCCCCAGCCGGTGAGTGCACGCCTGCCGTCTGCCGAGCTCACGGCGATTGTCGAGCTCGCCGACCCGGTGCTCGTCGTGGGGTTGCAGCAGGACGGCCGCCGGTGTGTGCCAGCCGGCTTCGACGCGAGCGCCTTTGATGACGGACCGTTGTCCGACGCGTGGGCGGCGTCATGGAAGGCACCCACCTCTGGTGGGAGCACCGGCCGTCCCAAGTTGATCCTGTCCGGCACGCCGGCGCAGGTGGACCCGACCGCGCCCCCGGTGCCGTACATGCCCTCGCATGGCGTGCAACTCGTGCCCGGCCCGCTCTTCCACAACGGCCCGTTCATCTACTCGATGCGCGGCTTGCTCTGCGGCATGGAGTTGGTGGTGATGGAGCGCTTCGACGCCGAGCGGGTCCTGCAGTTGGTCGAGCGGCGGCGGGTCACCTGGATGTTGCTGGTGCCGACGATGATGCAGCGGATCTGGCGGCTGCCCGAGGAGGTGCGGACGTCGCACGACCTGTCGTCGCTGGAAGTAGTGCTGCACCTGGGGGCGCCCTGCCCGCAGTGGCTTAAGCGGGAGTGGATCGATTGGCTAGGCCCCGAGCGGGTCCTTGAGGTCTACGCCGGCACTGAGTCGCAGGGAGTCACGGTGATTTCCGGGTCTGAGTGGCTGGAGCACCCGGGATCTGTAGGCCGGCCGACGCTCGACAGCCGCTTTCGCATCCTGGACAGCGACGGCGCGGCGGTACCGGCCGGGACGGTCGGCGAGGTCTTCATGATGCCCAGCGGGGGGCCGGGCTCGACCTACCGTTACCGCGGCGCCGAGCCGCGCGGCGTCGACGGCTGGGAGTCGCTCGGCGACCTGGGCTGGTTGGACGAGGAGGGCTACCTCTACCTCGCCGATCGCAGTGCCGACGTGATTCTCAGCGGGGGCGCCAATATCTACCCGGCCGAGGTCGAGGCGGTCCTCGATGCGCACCCCGCCGTGCGTAGCAGTGCGGTGTTTGGTCTCCCCGACGACGACCTGGGAGAGCGGGTCCACGCCGTCGTCGACGTCGGCGAGACCGAAACGTCCGAGCGCGAGTTGCTAGACCACCTAGCCCGCAACCTCGTCCGCTACAAGGTCCCGCGCGCGATCGAAGTCGTGCACCAGCCGTTGCGCGACGACGCCGGCAAACTGCGCCGCTCAGCGATGCGCGCCGATCGCCTGGGGTTGATGGCGCGGCAGGACGACATTTTGCCGCTCTGACGACCCAAGGAGCGAGCATCGGCAGGGCCAACGCTGCAGCGGTCACCGCAGGACCCACCACCCGCCGGCGCTCTCCGCCCGGCGGGTGGTGCCGTGTCAGCCCGCGGGAGCGGCTGACCGCAGCCAGACAGTGCCGAGCGGCGGAACACGCAGGACAGTCGACGCTGGCTGACCGTGCCACGCCTCACCTGAAGCCTGGACGGCGCCGAGGTTGCCGACACCACTACCGAGGTAGTCCTCCGCATCAGTGTTGAGCACTTCCTCCCATTCGCCGGCCCAGGGGAGACCGAGGCGGTAACCCTCGTGTGGCATGCCGGCGAAATTGGAGATGCAGGCGACGGCGGACCCGTCGCTGCCGTAACGCAGGAACGAGAAGACGTTGCCAGCCGAGTCGTTGGCGTCGATCCACGCGAAGCCAGCTTGCTCGGTATCCAAGGTCCACAGGGCGGGTGTCGCGGCGTAGACCTCGTTGAGCTGCTTAACCAGCAGGGCTACCCCGCGGTGATCTGGGAGGTCGAGCAGCCACCAGTCCAGCGATCGCTCCTCGCTCCACTCTGACTCCTGCGCGAACTCTGAGCCCATGAAAAGCAACTGCTTGCCGGGGTGCGCCCACATGAAGCCGAGGTAGGCGCGCAGGTTGGCCAGTTGCTGCCAGCGGTCACCCGGCATCTTGCGCAGCAGCGATCCCTTGCCGTGCACGACCTCGTCATGACTGATGGGTAGGCAGTAGTTCTCGGAGTACGCGTAGACCATGGAGAAGGTCAACTGGTGGTGGTGGAAGCCGCGGTAGACCGGCTCGCGCGCCATGTAGTCGAGCGAATCGTGCATCCAGCCCATGTTCCACTTCAGGCCAAAACCTAGCCCCCCGAGGTGCACCGGTCGGGTGACGCCCGGCCACGCGGTCGACTCCTCAGCAATGGTCACGACGCCGGGCTGGCGTCGGTAGACGACGGAGTTCATCTCCTGCAG
>JBKJLP010000438.1:0-3203 GCA_046596735.1 Mycobacteriales bacterium
CAGGCTGCCGAGGTTGGCGCCGTCCTGGATGTGTTCGCCGAGGCGCGCGGCGGCGGCCTGGTTGGCATAGACGATGCGGCCATCGTCGGCACGCGCCATCAGCACCAGGGCCGGCAACAGGTCGTTGAGGGTGCGGAAGCGTTCCTCGCTTTCGCGATAGCGCGCGCTCATCTGGCGGCCAAGGCTGACCGCGCGTCGGCGGGTGGTGGCGACCGACCAGAACAGCGACGCCAGCAGCAGGCTGGCGATCGCGCCACTAGCACCGACCATCCAAAGCAGGCCCAAGTCATAGGCACGTGGCTGCAACAGTATCTGCCAGCGGCGCTCGCCGAACTTGACGTCGCCGCCGTAGCCGGACTCATCGGCCAACGCCGTGGTGCCGGAATCGTACAGCGGCCGCACCTGGCCCTCGGTGGCATCATGGACGCGCACCCGGAAGTGTTGCAGCGCCTCAGCCGGAAGCGCCGAGAGCAGCAGCGGGCGCACACGCATGCTGATCGCGAGCGCGCCGCGCTCGCGCTGCCTGCGCTCGGTGACGGAACCTGGTACCGGTCCCGACGAATACACCGGAAGCCGTACCACGACGCCCATGACGTCGCGCGGATCGTGGGGCCGCTGAAGTAGCGGGAACGCCGCCGACATCATCGGCCGGTCGATATCGCGCGCCCGCTCCAGCGCGTGCAGGTTGGCCGCCTGCGCCGCGGCGTCGAAGCCGAGCAGGCTGGCATTGCCCGTCATCGGTGCGACCTGCTCGTAGCGGTAGCGTGGCCGCGCGCCTGCAACGGTGCCGGCCTCGCGCCGGGCGAATCCGATCGCCACCATGCTCGGCAGCATTTCCGAAGGCCGCAGGTTGTCGTGGATGCTTTCGAAGCGATCCTGGCTGATGTCGTCGGCGATGAAATATGTCGACTGCACGGCGCGCAGCAGCAAGCCGCTGGTCTCCAACTGGCGCTCCACCTGGGACACGCTGCGCTTGGCGATCTGCGACAGCTGCAGGTGCGCCTCGACCTTCAGGTTGTGGCGTTCGAGCACGATGGCGGCCCCGGTTGCAGCCAGTCCCAGCAACAGGCCGATCAGCGCCCACGCCCACGCCGGCAGGCCGAGCAGCAGCGGGCGTGCCGCGGCAGGCTCATCCGGCGTCGCGTCATCGCTTGCGGCAGAATGCGGAATCCCTCCCACGTTGCCCACCCGAATGATTAACGATCCCTCCATCCTATATGCCGAGCATCTGAATGTGTTGCGAAGCCGCGCCGATGCGGCGCTCGCACGTGGCGGCTTCGATCATCTGCTGATCCCCAGCGGCACGTTGCACTACCAGCTGTTCGACGACCGTAACTATCCGTACGCGGTCAATCCGCAATTCAAGGCGTGGCTGCCGCTGACCCGCAACCCGGGGAGCTGGCTGGTGTACACACCGGGCGCAAGACCCAAAGTCATCTACCTGCAACCGTTCGACTACTGGCACGTGGTGCCCGAGGCGCCGGGCGGCGACTGGGTCGAACACTTCGACATCATCATCATCCGCAAGCCGGAGGAAGCGCTGCAGCACCTGCCAGGAGACCCGGCACGTTGCGCGATCCTCGGTGAACCGCAGAGCGCGCTGGGGGACGCTTCCACAGTCATGTTCGTTCCGAACAATCCACCGGCAGTCATCGCCTACCTGGAATACCAGCGCGCGTTCAAGACTCCATATGAAATCGCGATGATGCGAGAAGCCACGCGCATGGGCGTGCGCGCGCATCGCGCGGCCGAGATTGCCTTCCGCGCCGGCAAGAGCGAGTTCGACATCCACCTCGCCTACTGCGCCGCCGCGCGGCAGGATGCCGGCGAACTGCCGTACAACAACATCGTCGCGCTCAACCAGCATGGCGCGGTACTGCACTACACCGAGCTTGGTCGCACCCCTCCACCGCGCATCCGCAGCTTCCTCATCGACGCCGGCGCCAGCCACGTCGGCTATGCCTGCGACATCACCCGAACGTATTCGGCGAATGTGAGCGACGAATTCCAGTCGCTGATCGACGCAGTGGACAAGGCGCAGCTGAAGATGTGCGATCAGGTCCGTGCGGGCTTCGACTACAGGCAACTGCACTTGGACGCGCACCTCGCGCTGGCATCGATCCTCAAGGAGTTTGGGGTGATCAAGGTGTCGCCGGAGGCTGCGCTGGCCACCGGCGTGTCAGGCGCGTTCTTCCCGCACGGCATCGGGCACGGCATCGGCCTGCAGGTGCACGACGTCGCCGGCTTTGCCGAATCCGACCGTGGCGGCACCATTGCAAAACCCGAAGGCCATCCGTACCTGCGCCTGACCCGCGTGCTGGAACCGGGCATGGCGGTAACGATCGAGCCTGGGATTTATTTCATCGATATGCTGCTGGAGCAACTGAAACAGGGCGCGTACGCGAGCAGCGTCGACTGGGCGCGGGTGGATGCGTTCCGGCCGTTTGGGGGGGTCCGGATCGAGGATGATGTGGTGTGTACGGAAGATCTGCCGATCAATCTGACGCGGGAAGGGTTTGCTGAGTTGGCGTGACGCTCGATCTTGCTTTCCATGTCGCCTTTGACAGCAACGCTTTCGCCCTGCGGTCGAGTCACTTTTCTTTGAAGGGCCGCAAAGAAAAGCAACCAAAAGAAACCGGCCTTTCCCGACAGGGCTCACCAGAGGTTTGCAGCTCCAAGCCGATTTTCAGACTCGCCATCCATGGCTCGGCTGAAAACGCCGCACATCCATGTGCGCCGCCCCGTTGGGGTCTAGCGAGCAGTCTCGTCAGTGATTCGCACCTAGAGTCAAAGGCAAGCACAAGGCGACGCATCAGCTCTACAGCTGTTTGCCGTTGACTCTAAAAATGCTTGAACACAACTAGATTCCGCAAACCCGGAGGGCGCCGCACAGGATGTGCGGCGAGATCTTAATCGACAGCCGCCGACCGAGCCATGGATGGCGAGTCGGAAAATCGCAAGATCAATCACATCTGCGAGTTAGCTGTGTCGGGGAAGCGCCCTTTCTTTTGGTTACTTTTCTTTGGGCGCTTGCAAAGAAAAGTAACCCGCCAAAGGCGGAAGCGTTTGATCCTTGGCAACAACAAAGTCACTGGACACCCGCCTTAGCTGGGATGACGAGCAAAAGTAAAGCAGGCTGCGCCCCTGTTCCTCGATCGATGGGTTTCGCTGCGCTCAACCCATCCTGCGAAGGCTTATTCCCC
>JBKJLP010000210.1:0-4937 GCA_046596735.1 Mycobacteriales bacterium
GGCGACGGACGGGTGGTTCTTGGCCGCCGCGCGCACCATCGTTGGTCCGCCGATGTCGATCTGCTCGACGCATTCGTCGGGGGCTGCGCCGGAGGCGACGGTGTCGGTGAACGGGTAAAGGTTGACGACCACAAGATCGAACGGCGCGACGTCGAGGTCGGCCAGCTGCTGCACGTGGTCGTCGAGGCGACGGTCGGCCAGGATGCCGGCGTGCACCTTGGGGTGCAGGGTCTTGACCCGACCGTCGAGGCACTCGGGGAAGCCGGTGAGCTCCTCCACCGGCGTGACGCTCACGCCAGCGTCCCGAAGCTTGCCGGCCGTGGAGCCGGTGGAGACGATCTCGACGCCCGCCTCGGCGAGGCCGCGGCCGAGGTCGACGAGCCCGGTCTTGTCGTAGGCGCTGATGAGGGCGCGCTTCACAGGGATCTGGCTCATGGCAGTACGACGGTCCTTCCCTGGACGGTCCACCCGGAGCGGGCGAGCCGACCGACGGTGTCGACGTAGAGCCGGTGCTCGACGTCCTTGATGCGAGCGTGCAGGGTGCCCTCGGTGTCGCCGCTCAAAATCGGCACTGCTTCCTGAGCGATGACCGGGCCGGTGTCGACACCCTCGTCGACGAAGTGGACGGTGGTGCCGGTGACCTTGACGCCATACGCGAGGGCGTCGGCGACGGCGTGAGCGCCGGGAAAGGAAGGCAGCAGCGCCGGATGCGTGTTGACGATGCGCCCGCCGAAGCGGTCGATGACCGCCGACCCGAGCACCTTCATAAAGCCGGCGCAGACGATGAGGTCAGGCTCCCAGCGAGAAAGCTCGTCGCGCACGGCGATGTCCCACGAAGGCCGGCTCGCGAAGTCCGGCACGGAGTGGACGAACGTGGGAATCCGTCCAGCGCGCTCGAGGGCCCGGGTGCCGGTGCGGTCGGACCCGATGGCCACCACGGTGGCTCCGTAAGCGGGATCAACAGTGGCGTCCAGGATCGCCTGCAGGACGGTCCCCTCCCCTGAGGCGAGCACGACCAGCCGGGAAGGCACTCGGCGACTCTAGACGGGCCGGTCCGGAGTGGTTGCTGGCGTCGTCGACCTCAGCCGTACAGGATGGCCCTCAGGTACGCCATCGACGAGGAGCTCCCGTGACCACACCGCAGGATCCGTTCGCCGCGCCCGACCCGAACCAGCCGCCGCCGAGTTCGCCGGACCAGCCGTACGGCCAACCCCCGGCGTACGGCCAGCCCCCGGCGTACGGGACCGGTCCCGCGGCTCCCTACGGCCAGGCGCCGTCAACGGCGTGGCAGGGACCGCCGCTGGCGCCGTGGGGCACCCGCGTAGGCGGCTACCTCATCGACTTCGTGATCTCGGTCGTGGCGCAGCTCGTGCTCGGCCAGATCAGCTACGGGCTGGGGCAGGTGGCCGGGATCGGCATCTTCCTGTACTTCGGCTACCTGACGGGGACGACCGGTCAGACGCCGGGCCGCAAGGTGGTCGGGATTCGCGTGCTCCGCGAGGCCGACGGTCAACCGATCGGCGTCGGCGCCGGCATCGGTCGGTCCTTCTTGCACATCCTTGATGCATTGCCGTTCCTACTCGGCTTCCTGTGGCCGATCTGGGACGCCAAGAAGCAGACCTTCGCGGACAAGATCATCAAGTCCGTCGTCATTAAGGGCTAACCCGACCGCCGGTGGAGCAGGGCTGCTGTCGCAGCGGCAGCCACCCCCAGCTCCACCGCGAGGGCGAGCCCGACGTGCCACGGTGAGGGGCCGACCGCGGTCAGCCGCTCGCCGCCGAGCGGTCCACCGCTGGCCCAGCAGCCGAGCGCAGCGACAGCACCGGCGAACGGTCCGACGAGCGCAGCCTCACCGACGGCCCGCCCGGTCGTCGTCGGAGCGATGCGTCGGTGCACCAGGACTCCGGCGAAAACGCCAGCGGCCAGCGGGAGCAGCAGCACGAGCAGCCCGACCCAGACCGGGACAGCGCCGGGCAGGGCTGCGAGCAGGGGTACGGCCGGCACGGCCCCCAGGTCATGGGCGAACGGGCCGACCGACGTCCCGGCACCGACGGCGAATCCTGGACCGGCGATCCACGCGGCGCCCCAGATGACGGCGTTGGGCACCAGCGCGAGCCCGAGCAGGAGCAGCGAGAAGCCACCGACGATGCCCGGCGACGAAGATTGCGCGAGATCCCGCGTCCGGCCCAGGTGCAGTGCCAAGGAGGTCGCCGCGAGCAGCGAACCGACTGCGAGGAGAGGCAGCAGCGCAGCCCCGGTAGCGACGACGAGCCTGGCCAGCCGTGGGGGCAACGCGGGCAGGACAGCCGGCCACAGCCGCGCGGCCCGCACGATGCCCACGAGCGCTCCGATCCCGCCGACGAGGAACCCATCGACCAAGGCCAGCCAGGACTGCGGCTCGACAGTTGCGGTGCGCGACACGCCCGCGACGACGGCGGTCAGCAGGCCGTACGGAACCGCCACGGCGAGCGCGAGCCGTAGGGCATCCCGCAGCCGGACGACCCGGCACTCCCTGCTGCTGTGCCCACCAGCGCGGAGCAGGAGCAAGAGCGGTAGCAGAAGCAGCCCCAGCGGCGCTAAGCCAAACGATCCGCCCGGGATGGCCAGGTCGACGCCGTGCGCGACCAGCCAGACCTGACCGGAGGTGCGCAGCGCCTCGGCCGCCCCCGCGCCAGAGCGGGCATCGGCCATCCAGATCAAGAGCACCGGCAACGCGGTGGCGATGAGCCCTGCGGCGACGGACCAGGTCGCCGCCATGAGTCCCGCCTGCAGCGGGCGGCGAGCCGGCGGCGCGGCGGCGGATGGCCGCCGTACGGGTCGGTTCAGGGTTTCGGTCATGGCGCCCCGAGTGTCACCCGCAGTGACCGCTGCGCGGTGGCGGCTCGCCGAAGCCGGGCAGCCAGCGGCGGAGCACGGGCGCGACCTCGACCTCAGCCTCGAGCTGGCACAGGACTCCGACCATGCCCAGCCAGACGCGCTGGGTGAACAAGTGCGCGGCCGGCAGGTCGAGCTTCAGCGCCACCGCGAAGTCTGGGTCACGCGGGTCGTCGACCCGGCCGAACTTTGCGCGCAGCCACTCCCGGCTGAAGCGGAAGCGCTCGTGCCGGGCTGGCTCGCTAAACGGCGCCATCCAACCGACCAGCTTGGTGACATCGACCGGCCCGCGCAGGAACCCTTCCTCGCGCAAGGTCCGCTCCACCGCCGCGGGATCGACCCCGGTCAGCGCCCGGATCAGGCGGCCGAACGTCGTCGGCATGCCGTCGAGCGCCAGCGTGGAGCCAAAGTCCAGAACGCCGAGCCGCCCGTCGTCGAGCAGCCGAAAGTTTCCCGGGTGCGGGTCGGTGTGCAGGAGACCGGCCCGTTCCGGTCCGGAGACGAGGAAGAGCTGGTACGCAGCAGCCGCCTGATCACGCTGGGTCTGCGTGCCGTTCCGGGCGACCTCGGCAAGCGGCCTGCCGCCGAGCCAGTCCATGACCAGCACGCGGCTCTGCGCGCGCAGGACTTCCGGGATCACCACATCGCCGGCGAACCCTGCTCGGCAGCGCTCCTGCGCGGCTCCCTCGTGCCGGTAGTCCAGCTCCTCGACCAGCCGCGTGCGCAGCTCGGCCAGCAGCGGCGGCAGGGTGAGGCCCCGGGCGACCAGGGCGGCCAGCCGGGTGACGGCGCTGATGGTGCGCAGGTCCCCGATCAGTGCCTCGCGTACGCCGGGGTACTGGATCTTGACCGCCACGTCTCGTTCGTCGGCGGCCCAGGTCGCGCGATGCACCTGACCGAGCGATGCCGCCGCCGCGGCTCGCTCGTCGAAACTGGTGAACAGCTGCCGCCACTGCGGCCCGAGCTCCGCGCGCAGCACCGGTGCGACCTCGGCGAACGGCAGCGCGCCGGCGTCGTCCTGCAGTGAGGTGAGCGCCTCGCGCCAGGTCTGCTCGGGATCAGCGGGCAGCAGGGCCTCGACGGTGGAGAGCAGCTGTCCGGCCTTGAGGGCGCCGCCCTTGAGGTCACCCAGCACCCGACGCGTACGCGCGGTCGCCCTTGTCCGCAGGTCTTGGCGTACGACCTCGGGGTCTTGTCCGATGAGCCGGCGCGCCACGCCCTCCGCGGCATAGGCAAGCGCTCCGGCCGGGAGCGACAGCAAGCGGGCCGTGCGTATCGCCTGACCGGTTTTCACCGGCGGAGCCGCACTAGAGCCCGGTGGGCAGCGCGGCCAACGCCTCGTCGTCTCCGCTGATCACGACCCGCCAACCCCGTGTTGTCTGGTCCACCGCCCAGCCGAGGAAGGAGCAGCACACGCTTTCGGCCGCGACGAGTCTGCCGAGCTCGGCGGCGAGGCCAGGTCGGTCGCCGAAGTGCAGGACGACCGCACCCGGCCGGGCGTCTCGCTCCACGAGGTCGGCAAGGACCAGCCGCCACTCGTCGATGCGCTGCGGTCCGGTGCCCGCGTCGAGCGTGCACGCGATCGGCAGAAGTGGCTGGTGGCGCGATTCCTGACTCACTCTCGCAGTATCCACCTCGGTCCTACGGCGCGGACGCCTCGACGCTGCCTCGTCACCACTACTTACGTCCGCCTCACGGTGGTGACGGCGCGCGAGAACCGAGCGGACGTTCCGCGGTGAGCCGCGGCTGATAAATCCCTTGTGGGTAAGGGATTTTGTCGCCGTATCGTGTTAACATACGAACATGAGTTCGACTCTCACGTTTCTTGATGCGGAGGTCGACGCGGTCGCGTCGATCCCGGTCGGAGGCCTTGGGGTCGCGCAGTTGCAGGACCTCATCACCGCGGCCTCGCTCGAGTCGGCGCGCCTGGCCGGGATCGCCTCGCGGGCCCTCGCCGAGCTCGAAGCCCGCGGAGGTGGTTTCGTCCCGGCTCAGGGCGGTGGGACCTGCGCCCTGCCGGCGTGGCTTCGGGTGTCGGGCAACCTCAGCGCCGCCGCCGCCGG
>JBKJLP010000286.1:0-4763 GCA_046596735.1 Mycobacteriales bacterium
GCCGGGCCGACCAGGCGCTGGAGAGGTGCGGCGGCCACGGCCGAGACGGCGCTCATGGCGACACCGCGGTGAGCCCAGCCGCGCACGTACCCAGCAGCCTGCAGTACCGGCTCGAGCCGTCCCAGCATGCAGTGCCACGTCATCGCGGTCGGCAGGCCCAACTCTGTGGTGACCCGGGTGCAGTCGACGGCAAAGGGGCTCACCACCCCCATGTGGACATGGGCGACGTCGAACCTGCCGGCGACAAGCCGCTCACGCAGCAGCGGCGGGGCCAGCGGGTTCACCGGCAGCTCGAACGGCAGTCGCAGCGCCAGGCGGTGAACCATGACACCGTCCACCGGGTCGACGAAACCGCCCCGTTCACCGCGGCTGCCAGGGGTGGCCGTGAAGACGACGACCTCGTGCCCCCGACCGACCAGACGGGTCGCAAGGTCGTGGACCTGGACCTCGATCCCGCCCAGCCGGGGCAGATAACAGTCAGATAACAGCGCGATCTTCACAGAAGCAGCGTCCCATGAGACAGGATGGACCCCGATGGCGCACACCCTCCTGGCATTCCACGCCCACCCTGACGACGAGGCACTGCTGACCGCCGGGACGATGGCGCACGCCGCAGCGCACGGGCACCGGGTCATCCTCGTCGTGGCCACCGACGGGAACGAGGGTCTTGCCTCCAGCAGCTTTGCGGCTGACGGTCGCCTCGGCGAGCGACGACTGGCCGAGCTGCGTGCGAGCGCACAAGTCCTGGGCGTGGACAGGGTGGAGAACCTCGGCTACGCAGACAGCGGGCTGGGACCCCAGACCCTGGCGGACCCGCCGGGGCAGACACGGTTCATCCGGGCCGAGGTCGGCGAAGCCGCGCGCCTGCTGGCCGACCTCCTGGTCGAGGAGTCCGTCGACGTCCTGCTGACCTATGACGCCAACGGCGGCTACGGGCACCGCGACCATGTGAAGGCTCACCTCGTCGCCACCCGTGCAGCGGAGCTGGCCGGGACGCCGCGGGTGCTGCACGCGACGGTGCCCCGTGACGCGATCTGCCGCGCGCTGGCCCTGGTCGGCAAGTTCTACCGGTTCCCGGAAGCCTTCGACCCCACCACCTTTGACGAGGCGTTCAGCCCGAGGTCGGAGATCACCCACCGGGTCAACGTGATCCGCTATGCCTCCGCGAAGCAGGCTTCGATGCGGGCCCACGCCTCGCAGGCCAGCGCAGACAGCGGCGCGGACCGAACCCTCGCCGCCTTCCTGCGGATCCCGCGCCCGCTGTATGACGTCGTCTTCGGCCACGAGTGGTTCGTCGACCCGGCCCACCCGGCCGGCTCGCCGGTGGCTCGCGACGTGTTTACCGGACTGACGTGATGTGCGCGGCGCCCTCGTCATGACCGACGACGGGTCCGTCGCGAGCAACCTCTGGCGCCCGAGCCGTCGTCAGGTCGCGCAGGGCGTGCTCGGCATGATCCTGGCGATCGTGCTGGTCGTGTGGTGGCTGCCCAGGGTCGCGAAAACCACCTGGGGCGCGGTGTTCCTCACCCTCAGCCACGTCGGCGCCGGCTCAGTGCTGATGCTGTTCGCACTCATGTGCCTGGGACTCTGGTGCTACACCTTCACCCTGACCGGGTCGCTGCCCGGCCTGCGACACGTGCAGGCGCTCATCGTGAACCTGTGCGGGTCTTCGGCCGGCAACCTCGTGCCCGGCGGCGGTGCCGCCGGGGTGGCAGTCACCTACGCGGCCTTCCGGTCCTGGGGTTTCTCGCGACGGTCCATCTCGACCTCCATCATCGTGACCGGCGTCTGGAACCTCCTCGGCCGGATGATCCTGCCGGTGACAGCCCTGATCGCCCTGTTCATCGCCGGAGGCAACCTGCCCGTGGCGGTCATCCGGGGCGGCCTGATCGGCGCCGGCGCCGGGCTGGTCCTGCTGATCATGTTCATTGCGGCGCTGGCCAGTGAGCGAGTCACCCGCACGCTCGGCCGGGTCCTTAACCGGGCACTTCACCCGCTGCTGCACCGACGGGTCAGGTCCTTGCGCGAGGTCGGCTTCGAGGAGCTGATCGCGGACCAGCGGGTCCGGGTCGTCACCGTCGTACGGCACGGCTGGGTCAAGATGACCTTCGGGATGATCGCGTTCTTCATGGTCTTCTACGTGCTCTTCTGGCAGAGCCTGCACGTGGTCGGGGTGCGGATGACGTTCTCGCACATGTTCGCCGCCTATGCCGTGGGGCGGCTGCTCACAGCCATCGGGATCACCCCCGGCGGTGTGGGGGTCACCGAGGGCGGGGCGGCGGCCGTCCTGGTGGCGTTCGGCGCAGACCCGGCGCAGGCGCTCGCCGGTACCGTACTCTTCTCGCTCTACACCCATGTGATGGAGGTGCCGCTGGGCACACTGGCCTTCATCGCCTGGGCTGCCTCCAAGAAGTCAGCGCCCGTCGAGGACGCCCCCGACCCCGGCAGCGCCTTTCCCGGTGCCTCGACCGGCTGACCGGCTGACCGGCACGCTCGCGGAGCGGGCCTCAACCTGCCAGTCGGCGCACCTGGCGCGTCCGTGCCTCGTTGGCGAGGTCGTCGTTGATGTCCCCGGGCACGAACGGCTCGCCCAGGGCGCGCTCGACGGCCAGCCCGATGAGGGCGTCGGCGAACGCAGGGTTGGCCGGCAGCACGGGGCCGTGCAAGTAGGACCCGAACACGGAGCCGGTGACCGCACCCTCGGTCCGGTCGTTCCCGTTGTTGCCCAGGCCGGACAGCACCGTGCCGAAGGGCCGCTGCCCGCGACCCAGCACGGTGGCCCCCGAGTGGTTCTCGTAGCCGACCACGTCGCCGTACGCGGTCTCCAGAACGACCGGGCCGATCATCCTCTTGGCGTTGCCGGTGGTCGTCACGTCCAAGATGCCGATCCCCGGGAGCCGATCCCCCTCGATGGTGATGAACGCATTGCCGAAGAGCTGGTACATGCCACAGATCATCAGCATCGGGGTGCCGTCAGCCGCCAGCGCCCGCAGCACGTCGGCGTTCTGAGCCAGGTCCTCCTCGACGCGCGCCTGCCCACTGTCCTGGCCGCCCCCGCCCAGGACGAGATGCGCGTCGGTCGGGAAGTCGCTGCCGGGGTGGTGCTGGTGAACCAGCGGCTCGTAGCCGTGCCAACGCAGCCGGCTCGCCAGGGCTCGGGTGTTGCCGAGGTCGCCGTAGATGCTCATCTCACGCGGGTAGATGTGGACGACCTTGATCTGGCCCTTGCCGTGCTGGGTGCTGCTCATGGCTGGGCCTCCTCTCCGAAGTTGGGCAGGCCGTATCGCCCGGCGAGGTTGCGGCGCAGCGCCATCATCGCGGTGTAGGTGCAGAAGATGCGCTTGGGCTCGTCCTTGTATGCCGTCAGGAAGCGTTCCAGCGCAACGTCCAGATCGGGCTCGACCGCAGCGACGGCCACGTCGTCATACTGCAGCCTCAGGGCCATGTCGTAGGCCCGGACCCCGCTGGTCAGCGCAACTCCCCTGCCTCGCAGCGACTCGAAGCTGACGTCGTAGAGCCAGGAGACGTCCCGGCCGTCCGCGTAGTTGTCGTTGATCGCCACCATCGTGGTGACCGGCGTGTTCCCGTAGGTGCCGAGGGCGACTGTGAAGCCGGCCGGGTTCTTGACGAGAACGAGCTCGAGGGGCTGCCCGTCGGCATCGATGACCTCGCCGCGGCCGAAGGGCGGCTCGACCCGCTCGAGAGCCGCGACCCCGGCGGCCTCGCGAAACTCGCTGCCCAGCAGCATCCGGGCCGTGGAGGTCGCGGCCGTGGCGTTGATCATCGCGGCCAGCCCGCGCTGCCTGAGAACCATCGGGCCAACCCGTTCGGCCGGGCCGAACCGCACCTCGAAGCTGCGTTCGTCATGCGGCTTGAGCAGGCCGTCCGCCGCTGTGGGCGCCGGCGGGACAAAGTCGTCCTCGAACCGGACATCGGCCTCCTGCAGCTCCGGGAGGCGGTCCGCGATCGAGGGGTCGACGCCGAAGTAGGTGACGCCGACACCGTCGGGCACCCGGCTGGCGATCCGGGAGACGAACGAGTCGTTGAGGTTGAGGACGACCCCCTTGGTGGTCTGCGCGGCAAGCTCGGCGAGCAGCTTGGCGGTGTGGTCGATCTCCGCGAAACGGTCGAGCTGGTCGCGAGCGACGTTGAGCAGCAACGAGTGGGTCGGCGCCACCTCGGCAGCGAACTTCAGGGCGTGGGCCTCGTCGAGCTCGAGGACTGCGATGTCTGCCCTGAGCCGTCCCGAGAGCGGGATCTCGGCCACCATCGAGGAGATGACGCCGCGGGTGAAGTTGCTGCCAGTGGGATTGGTGAACACGGTGAGCCCATGCTCGCGCAGGATCGCCACCAGCATCTTGGTCGTCGTGGTCTTGCCGTTCGTGCCGGTGACCACCACGACACCACGAGCCAGGTCTGCCAGCGCGTGGGAGAGGAAGCGCGGGTCCAGCCTCTCGACGACGAGCCCGGGCATCGCAGAACCCCCGCCACGCAACCTGGAGGCGACCCGTGCCATCTTGCCTGCTGCCACTGCCACCGAAGTCCTGAGCACCGTCATACCCTAACCAGGCGGTGACCTCCCGGCCTCACCCCAGGTGGCGGTCGGCCACAAAGGCGACGACGGCGATACAGGCTGCGCACGCCAGACCGATGGAACCGAGCGACAGAATGCCGAGCCCCAGGTCGCGCAGTCCCGGTTGCGGCCGAACCCCCCACGACACCAGCAGCCCGCCCACCACCGCGGCCCCGACGAGCGGCCCCAG